>NZ_JAUPWM010000019.1:0-128212 GCF_032436795.1 Streptomyces sp. P9(2023) | reverse complement strand
AGGGAGTGGCGGCAGCCGTACTTGTTGTCGAACTTCGACTTCGTCACGGCGTCGTTCACATTGATCGCCGGGAAGAGGAGGTCGCCGGCCTGCTGCATCTCGTACAGGCGGTGGACACCGGTGGTGGTCTCCTCCGTCACGCCGCGGATCTCGGACGCGAGCTGCGTCCACTTCTGCGGGTTCTCGGAGAGGGTGCGGTTGAGGAGACGGAGGATGTAGCCGTACTCCTCGCTGTCCGCCGTCGACGGGTCCGGGGCCGAGCCGGCCTTCTCGAACTCGACGCCCTTGTGGACGAGGAGGGTGGCGTCACCACCGTCGTCGAGGATCATGTTCGGGCCGCCGGTGGGCGTGTTCGGCCAGGTCAGGGCCTGCTCCGTGCACCACCAGTACTCCTCCAGCGTCTCGCCCTTCCAGGCGAACACCGGGACACCGGCGGGGGCGTCGGGGGTGCCGTTCGGGCCGACGGCGATGGCCGCGGCGGCGTGGTCCTGGGTGGAGAAGATGTTGCAGGAGGCCCAGCGGACCTCGGCACCGAGGGCGACCAGGGTCTCGATCAGGACGGCGGTCTGCACGGTCATGTGCAGGGAGCCGGTGATGCGGGCGCCGGCGAGCGGCTGCTGCTCGGCGTACTCGCGGCGGATCGACATCAGGCCGGGCATCTCGTGCTCGGCGAGGGTGATCTCCTTGCGGCCGAAGACGGCCAGGGACAGGTCGGCGACCTTGAAGTCCTGCTGGGTGGCGGCAGTCGTCATGACTGTGCTGCTCCTCATGGATCGGGTTCGAGGGTCGGTTGTGGCGCCTGACACCGCGACATGGGTAGCGGGCACACGAATGCCCGGGTACTCCCGCGGTGCAGTCGTCGGAGGCCCTCTCTCCCTCGGTCGGTCCACGAAGGGACCGCCCGACCGCCATCAGCAGCGACGTCTGGCTGGTCACGAATCTACACCGATCAAGGCGGCGGCCCACAGTCCGCCCGGCATGGGGATTCGGCCGGATCCTGCCTCGACATCGGGTCGGCGTCGGGTCCGGCATCGGGTCGGCGTCGGGCCCTGTGGTCCGGTCATCCGGGGCCTTACGAACTTTTGACAGCGTTGCCATCTGAGGCACGATGCTGGGGAACCAGCCGGGACCCCCAGCGGGGAACCAGTAGCCAGTGCGAGGAGAAGCCTGTGACCAGTCCAGCGAGTGAGGGGCGGAAGGTGAGGCTGCTCGCGGTGACCGCCTGTCCGACCGGAATCGCCCACACCTATATGGCGGCGGAGAAGCTGGCGCAGGCCGCGGAAGCGCTCGGCGTCGAGATCAAGGTGGAGACGCAGGGATCCATCGGGGCCGAGAACGTCCTGACTGACAACGATGTCAACAACGCCGACGGCATCATCATCGCGGCCGACAAGGACGTGGACCGCAGCCGGTTCGTGGGGAAGCGGGTGCTGGCCGCGGGGGTGGCCGAGGGCATCCACCATCCGGAGCGGCTGATCGAGCGGGTGCGGAGTGCGCCCGTTCACGGTGGGCAACCGGAATGCGTCGGAAACGTGCCGTAGGGACAACAGTTTCTGCCCGAACCCGGCGACCGCCGCCGGCTGACCGTACGATCGGCCGCGTCAGGAGCGTCGGTAGGACGGTCGATGACCTTGCAGGCGAGCGCGTCCAGGTACGCGTCGATGCGCTCCGCGTTGCCGCCGAGCGTGGGGGCGAGCCAGCCCGCGGACAGCACCAGTTCGTAGCGGACACGGCCCGCATCCTCGTCCTTGGCGCGGGTCTCGCCCCCAGAGGCGGCGTGCGGTGCGGGCTCCGGGCTGCTCGTACAGGGCGTCGCGGTCGGGCACCCACGGGACTTCGGCAGCGAGGTCCGCCCACGACCCGACAGCGATCACGGTTTCGGGGGCAGCGGTCGGGGCGGTGTGGGTCCAGGCGTCGACCACGGGACGACCTCCGAGAGGAGATCGTCGACCTCGGTGTAGTCGTGCAGCAGCGCCAGGGCCGCGCGGGCTTCCTCCGATGTCTCGTAGGTGTTCACGAAGCCGCCGGCGAGGACTTCTGGTGCTGAGCCAGTGGCTTCGCTGAGGCGCTGATGGCTACAGCAGCTGGCCCTGCGAGGTGACCGTGAATGTGCGGCCGCGGACGGCGAGGCCCGAGGTGTCGCCGGCCGCCCCGCCCTCGTCGGCCCAGGCCAGGAACGCCGTGTCGCCCTCGCCGCCGTCGAAGACCGCTCCGGCGGACAGGTTGCGGCGCTCGGTCGCCGTACCGGTGTCCGCCTTGACCTCCGTACCGATCGGGCCGTGGTCGACGTCGAAGACCCGGGCCCGGACGCTCGGGGCGACGCCCGCGCCGTCGCTCTGGACCCAGGACACGAGGTACTTCCCGTTCGACAGGGTGGCCAGGGCCGGGGACGAGGAGGTGATGCCGGGCGCGTCGGTCGCGGGCACCGCGATCACCTGCTCCGTTCCGTCGACCCCGTACACGCCGGCGTACACCCTGCTCTGGTCGTTCGGGAGAGCCCGGACGTAGGCGAGGGCGAAGTTGCTGCCGAGCACCAGCTGGCCGCCCTCGAAGAAGGGCTGGTGCAGGGCGGTGATGGCCTTCGGGCGGGTGAATCCGGAGAGGTTGGGCCTGACCTCGCCCGTCACCGCCGTGCCGTCGGGCTCGAAGATACGGAAGGCGAGCCGCCCGCCGCCCACTCCTTCGGGGCCGGTGCGCCAGGCGATGACGTAGTTGCCGCCGCCCAGCGTGGTCGCGATGGGGCTCTCGTGGAAGCCGTCGCCGGTGTTGATCTGGAATTCGGCTCCGACCGGCGCTCCGTCGGGGCCGAAACGCCGCGCCCGGATGCGGTGGTCGAAGCGCGAGTCGATCCAGGCCACGACGAAACCGTCGCTCACGTTGGTCAGGGCTGGGTGGTACATGGGGTCGATCTCGTGGCTGCTGACCTTGATCTCGTCGCCGACTCTGTTTCTGGTCTGGCCGAACCGCTGGACCTTCACGTAGTGCTGACCGGGTGTCGTCGGCTCTTCGATCCAGGCGACCACCGGACCGAAGGGGGTGTTCGTGGCGGTCGGGCGCGTGCGCCGCACCGGGTTCCGGGCAGTCCCGTTGACGACGAATTCGGAGCCCGTGGGGGTTCCGTTCGCCTGGTAGGCATGGCCCCTGATGGTGCCGTCGTTCTGGTCGCTCCAGCAGATCAGATAGTGGGTGCCGAAGAGGTCGGCGACCGTGGGGTGCTGCTGGCTGCCTGCCGTGCTGGTGTTGATGAGGATCTCGGACATGAGCACCTGCCTCCGTGGTTGAGTCGCGAAGAGTGATGGCGTTGACGCAGGTCAGGGCGGCACGTAGGCCAGGTGCGCGGCGTGTCGTTGACGACTGAAGTGGTTTTGCAGTCACGGAAGGTGACGGGGTGTCGGTGAGAGAGCGATGCACCTTCGGTGACAGCAATCCTGCTCACATCGCCTCGGAGAACGAGGTCGGGGCAGCTCGCGGGTGACAACTTCCGTGCTCAGCCACATCAAAAGTGGCCCGTCGGTGCGCCTACCGCGGTCTGGCCGTCGTCGACGAGCTGCACTCGGAACGGCCCACGGCGGGGAGCTACAGGCAGGCGTCCCGCCCCCAGGTCTGTCAGCAGGGCGGTCGGGTCGCTGTCGAGGCTCACCGTATAGGGCTTGCGGTCGAGTTGCGCCCGGATGAGGCCGCAGTCGAGCTCGAGTACATCGCTCAGCCACGGGACCGCCGGGCGGATGAGGCGCAGGTAGTCCGCGAACTCAAACGCCTCTTGCGAGGCGAAGAGGCGCGGGGGGTGGGCGCGCGTGTAGGCCTCGAGGAGTTCACGCACCCTGGCATCGCCAAGGGTGAGAAGCAGCAGTCGCAGCGTATAGCGGAGGGTGCCGGTCAAGGCGCTGCCGCGGAACTCGGTGATGAGTTCACGAAGCAGTCCGATGCCGGGGTCGGTCGACAGTTGCCGTGCCAGTGGGGTATTTGTGTCGCGCTCGATCGCCAAGTTGCCAAGAGCGTGCTCCCACTCCAGCGGTGTCGGCGTGTCCTCGCCACAGCTGCCGCCCGAGTCGCCCGCCAGACGCGGAGTGGGCAAAGGAGGCAGCAGAGCCCCGGGGGTGACCGGCCACATCGAGCGTACCCGGTTCAGCAGCTCACGGACGGCCTGCGTGTCGAGTTGCGGTACGGCTGATGGAGTCACCTCGTACAGGACCGCTCGGAGCGACGGCAGGCGGGGCAGGATTCGTTCGGCGAGGGACAGCAGGGCGTCGTCGGGCAGGCCACTGTGGGCGTCCAGCCAGTAGCCGCGATGCGCGAGGCCGCCGGCGAGATGGACCTCCCAGACTCGCTCCAGCGGCAGAGCGGCGAGCAGCTCGTCCACGCTGCAACGGCCGTTTCGTTCGTTGGCGAGGACGTTGTGCAGATCGAGCAGCAGGCCACAGCCGCTTCCTTCGACCACGCGGGAGATGAACTCGCCGTCCGGGAGCTCATTCGGGCGCTGTTGGAGGTAGTTGGCGCCGATCTCCACCGCAAGCGGCACGGGGAGCGCGTCTGCCATTGCTCGGATCGACCGGATGCCGTACTGGACACCGCTGGACGTCTGGCATGGCGGAAGCATGAAGCCGGTGTGGAAGCCGTTTTCCTTACCTCCGACTTGGTTGAACGCCAGGTGCTCACTCACCCACGGCGTGGCAAGCCGCTCGGCGAGCTCCCCGAAGAGTGCGATGTGGCGGCGGTCGGGCAGTTGGCAACCCCCGACGGGGTTGCCAACTCCGTGCAGCAGCCTGGCGCCCGGCAGATCCGCCAGCCGGCGCAGCGCCTCTTCATCGGTCGAAATCACGCCGTCTGTCCGCAACCGCCAGAGGGTCTGCGGTTCGATCTCGACGACATCCAACAGGTCGGCGCATGCGTCGAGGATCCTGTCGAGGCCGGATACGTAGGTGAGCCCCACACCGAGCCGCCTCATGGCCCGCTAACCACCGAAGGACACATCGAACCCCTGCTGCACTTGGCCGGCCGGGTTGACGACGAAGTCCGTGGCGATCTTGATGCGCAGATCACGCCCCGAATGGCAGGTGGGACACCCCAGCTGCGTCATCACATCCTTGATCACGCCCTGCATCTGATCGAGATTGTTCGCCACCGACACCGGCACGGTGATGTTGACGGGCCGCCACGGATCGGGCAAAGGTCCTCTGACTGTCTCGTTCGACATGTCCAATCCTTCCGTTCTGGCCGCAGCCGGCTCCAATGGAGCTCATGCGCATGCGCCCCTCGTATGGTCATCATGCGACACGTCGTCACGCTCGGTGATGAGGCGCGCCTGAGTGCCGTCGGAGAGTGACCAATCACCCGGTCGCCTCACAGTGTCGGCCCTGGACTCCTAGCTCGGACACCAGCGGCAAAGTAGCGGTCAGGGCTTCGTAACCGCGGTCTTCTTCGGCTGCCGGGGCACGGTCTTGGTCTTGTCGAGGTGCCCGTACACCGTCGACCGGGGCACGCCGAACAGGTCGGCGATCTGCTGGACGGTCTTCTCGCGAGCGTCGTAGAGCTGCTGGGCGAGCGCGGCCTGGTCCTCGGTGAGTTTGGGCCGGCGTCCGCCGACCCGGCCGCGGGCCCGCGCGGAGGCGAGCCCATCGTTGGTGTTCGCCACGATCAGCTCCCGCTGGAGCTCGGCGAGCACGGACAGCATCCCGAACATCGCACGGCCCTCCATCGTGGAGGTGTCGATGCCCTGCTCGATGACGTGCAGCCCGATGCCGCGCTCGCGCAGTTCGGCGCCGAGGGTCACCAGGTGCAGCACGGAGCGGGAGAGCCGGTCGAGCCGGGTGACCTTCAATGTGTCGCCCTCGCGTAGCAGCTGCATGACGAGGTCCAGCTTTGGGCGGGATGCCTTCGCGCCGCTCGCGGCGTCGACGTGGATGTTGTCGCGGTCGATGCCGGCTCGCAGCAGGGCGTCGATCTGATGATCGGGGTTCTGGTCGGCGGTCGAGACCCGCGCGTAGCCGATGAGCATGTGTCGGAATCTATCGGCCGGACCGTTCTCCGACATTGATTGTCGACGCGAGTTGCCGACACTGCCCACCTGCGGGTTCGTGATCACGGCGCCGAGTGTCGGCAGACGGTCGTTTGCCGACACTTCGCCAGTGAGGCGTCATGCGCCTTGTCGCTCAGGACTTCATTCCGATGCCGTTCGGGTGAAGGCCAGTACCGCGACGGCGCGTCACAGCAAGGAGCCACGGAGCGATCGCACAATGCAACGGCAATCGAACATCTCCACCGAAGTCAGACCCGCCCGTGAGTCCATAGCGAGGGAGCTGATGTGCCCGACACACCAGGAAGCAGCCACTACGTGAGCCGGGGCGTGGACGTCCAGATCACGACGGAGGGCGGCGGGATCGGACTCCAGCTGAACGGCACGCCCATCAAAGTCACCTACGTCAACGGCGAGTATCACAGCCAGCTCGCCAACCAGTTCACCGGCTTCCCGACGATCGACGCGCTCGTTGAGTCCCTGTTGGAGACGGAGGGGAGGACCTGGACCCTCGGTGGCGGGGGTCATGGTGGCGGAGGCCACGGCAGCGGGGGGCCAGGCCACGATCACCACCGGCACGGCGGGGGAGGTAACCGGTGAACATCCGCAAGAACATCTACAACCTGACCCCGCAGGAGCTCGCCGATTTCCAGGCCGCGCTCAACGAGATCAAGGCCGACGGGAGCTACGACGGCTTCATCCGCCGGCACCACCACGCGATGATGACCGCGACCCCCATGACCGGGGAGATCCCGAACGAGGACGTGCGCAATGTCGCACATAGGGGACCGGCGTTTCTCCCCTGGCACCGCTACTTCTGCCGCGAACTGGAACTGCTGCTCCAGAAGAAGAAGCCGAACGTCACCCTCCCATACTGGGACTGGTCCGCCGACGAGGCGAACCCTGCCGCGGCAAAGCTGTGGAACACGAACCCGGCCGCCGGACCGGTGTACGTGGGCGGCGACGGCGACGGCCCCAACAACGAGGTGACCACGGGGCCCTTCGCTGGCTGGACCGCTCTGTTCAAGAACGCGGCGGGCGCCCTCGTACCCCGGCCAGGCGGGATCCAGCGGAACCTGGGAAACAGTCCCGCGTTCCCAACCGCGGCTCAGGTGGAAGACGCCATCCTGAACTGGACGGTCTACGACAAGACCCCCTGGGATCTGAGCAGTGACGACGGCTTCCGCAATCGTCTGGAGGGCTGGCTTGCCGTGCCCCCCGAGAGCGGCTCGCAGCTGCACAACCGGGTTCACGTGTGGGTCGGCGGGGACATGGGCCCCGGCACCTCGCCCAACGATCCCGTCTTCTTCCTCCACCACTGCAATGTCGACCGCCTATGGGCCCGCTGGCAGCACACGCATGCGGCCCCGTACCTTCCGGCAAGCGGCGGTCCCGCCGGGCACAACCTCGGCGACCAGATCCAGCACCTCACCACCGTCGACCCGACGCCCGCCCGCTCGCTCGACTACCGGCGCACCCTCGGCTTCATCTACGACACGGACCCACCGCTGGTCGAGGCGGTCTCCCTCACGGTGAACTTCCACGACGTCCCGACGCTGGAAACCACCTGGCAGGCGGCCGTCTTCCGGATCCGGGCCGGCTCGCCGGTCACCCTTGAGGTCGTGCCCGGCAGCGGACCGGCCGCGCCTTACGCACTCACCTCACTGGGCGGGTCGGTGACCCATACGCCGGTGGTGGACAACGCGCACTTCGACTTGGCCCGGGTCTGGTTCGCCTTCACCGGCGCGGCGGCTCCGGGGGCGGCCGCCAACGGCGGCGTAAAGATCCGCTGTGTGGAGACCGGCGAGGTCTTCGACTTCGTCCTTACGGCCAACACGGTCCAGCGGCCGACCACCGGGGTCGCCTTCGCCCTGGACAAGTCCGGCAGCATGAGCCTGCCGGCGGGTACCGGCCCCACCCGTATGCAGGTACTGCACGAGGCAGCCTCACGGTGCGTCGAGCTGATCCGCGACGCCTCCGGGGCGGGGATGGTGAGCTTCGACCAGGACGCGCATTCCGGGGTGAAACTCGCGCCCTTCGGACCCCTACTCAGCCAGCGCGCCGACGTACTGGCGGCGGTCAACGGCCTGGCACCCGGCGGCAGTACCTCCATCGGGGACGGAGTGGAAGCCGCCCACCAGCTCTTGGCGGCGAACGGCAGCTCCTTCACCGACTCGGCGATCGTCGTGCTTACCGACGGTCTGGAGAACCAGCCGAAGTTCCTCGACGAGGTCAGCGGCCTGATCGACGCACGGACGTTCGCCATCGGCCTGGGCGCCGCACAGCAGGTCAGCGCCCCGGCGCTGACCAAGCTGACGAACGGGACCGGCGGCTATCTGCTGCTCACCGACGCGCTCGGCACCGACACCGACAGCTATTTCCGGCTGTCCAAGTACTTCCAGCAGATCCTCGTCTCGGCCACCAACGACAGCGTGGTGACCGACCCGTCGGGGGTCATCGCCGCCGGGGAGGAGGTCCGGGTCCCGTTCCGGCTCACCGAGGCGGACATCGAGGCGACCGTCACCCTCCTGGTGGACGTACCGGCGGTGGACCTCGTGCTGGAGACGCCAGCGGGCGAGCTGATCTCCGAAGCCGATCTCGCCTCGCTCGGCGCGACCGTCGAGCGCGGCACCAACATGACTTTCTGCCGCTTCGGGTTGCCCCTGCCCGTGGGGGCCGGTGCCCATGGTGGGACCTGGCAGGTGCGGCTACGCGTCGACGAGGACGCTCTCCGCGAGGAGATCGCCAGGCTCAGGGCGGCGCTCGAGGAGGATCCGGCACGCGGTACCGATCTGGAACGGCTGATGGCCCACGGTCCGCGCTATAGCGTCTCCGTCAGCTCCTGGAGCAATCTGCGTTTCGGCGCCCGAGTCACCCAGTCAAGCATGGAACCGGGCGCCACCCTCCGCATCGACGCCGTACTAACCGAGTATGGCTTGCCGGTCGAAGGCCGCGCAGAGGTGATGGCGGAGGTGACGCGTCCCGACGGTGTCCTGATGCGCGTACCGCTCGACGAGGAGTTGCCTGGTGCCTTCGCGGGTGAGCTCACGGCGGCGATGACAGGCGTCTGGCGGGCCCGGATCCGGGCCCGCGGGCACACGCATGGACAGGCAAGGTTCACCAGGGAACAGCAGCTCAGCGCCGCCGTGGTGATGGGCGGCAACGAGCCGCCGGGGCATGTGCTGGGTTCCGACGAGATCGAGAACCGCTGAACCACGCCTGACCGAGCTACCAGCTGCGGGTCATCTGCCCTTCCGTGTAGCTGGCGCCGTGCTTGACTGACACCCGTTGTCTGTACGCCGATGCCCGGCCTTCTAGGTGAAGACCGGGCATCGACAGCTCAGCGTCGGTCCGCACGCGACCACGGTCTTCATGAGGCTCAGCACACAGCACTGCGACGGGCTGGGAACCGACAGTGAAGCGAACTGCCTGACCGGCGACGAGTTCCACTACGCCGGAGGCGGTCACGCGGGTCACGCGGCCATCCGTAGCCGGCCGATCGCCTGTCCCTCGGGCGGCTCCATGTCCAGGTGCCAGACACCGAAGCGGCGGATCTTGCTGGTGATGTACGGGGTGACGGTGGCCAAGTCCGCCGGATCGACCTCCCAGCCCTCGTCAGTCAGGTCGTTGACCACCTGCGTGATGTCTACCGCGGTATGAAAAATGAGGCAGTTCGCGAGCAGCTCGTTGAACTTGATGAGCTTCTCCTGGTACTCCGGGTCGTTGTCCCGCAGTTCTTCCCCCGCAAACCGCAGCCAGGCGGAGAACTTGTGGAACGCTTCGACCTTGTTCGTCATCGACTGGATCGACTCCCGCAGATCCGGTTCCGACAGGAAGCGCAGGAGCACGATGGTGCGCATCACGCGGCCCAGCTCGCGGAACGCCTGGTAGATGCGGTTGCGGCGGGACTCGTTCCCCAGCCTGCGCAGCAGGGCGGCCGAGGACAGGCGGCCTTCGCGGATGGAGAGGACCACCCGCATGAGGTCGGGCCAGTGATTCTCGATCAGCTTCCAGTCGATGACGTCCTTGTCGGGATCGCCGAACAGCGGGTCGATGTGCTTGTACTTCACGGTGGAACTGGGCCGGTAGAACACCAGGTCCTTCCAGTTGCGGATACGCGGGAGCAGTTCGATGCCGAGCATGTGTGCGAGTCCGAAGACAGGCAGGCTCTGGCCTTGCGTATCTCCGTGAACGATGTCCACGGTCACCTCCGACTCGTTCTTCAGCAGACCCTCGAACAGGTACACGGCCTCCCACACGCCGCACGGGATGAAGTGGGAAAAGAGGGCGATGTAGGTGTCGGAGATGTGCCGGTAGGCGATGCCGCCGTAGCCGCCGTACCGGATGGAGGTCTCGGCGAGGAGGTTGTTCTCCCAGGTGTCGATCTGGGAGCCGTCGACCCCGGCCTTGGAGACGTCGCCCCATACGTGCGCGAGGTCGAGCTGGATGAACATGTCGATCACGTCCGCTGACGCCATGTTCAGCTTGTCGGTGGTGATGTGCTGGTTGCCCGCCAGCGACAGCTCGTGCACCGACACCCTCTGCCGCATGTGCCGGGCCACCTGCGCGGGGCCCGCGTTCGTCCCGTAACAGAAGACCGTCAGGACGTAGCGGGCGAGCTTGTCGCGGATCTTCGGGTCCGATCCGGAGGCCGGTCCGAAGTGCCGCCACCAGCTGAGCCAGTACGCCGTGCGCGCGAGCACGTCCAGCAGGCTCCACTCCGGCAGCCGCCTCAAGATCTCCCGCTCCAGGTCCTGCGCCGAGGTCTTGCGGTCCTTCCCCCGGCGCGGAGAGAGCACGATCTTCCCGGAGTCCTTGTCGACGGTCAGGTCCGCGTTGTCCGGGTAGCCCGCGTCCACCTTGGCCGCCACCGCCGTCAGCTTCGCCTTGAGTGCGGCCGTGAACGCCGCAGCCGTCGCGGGCAGACCGGCTTCCTCGCAGTACTCCGCCACCAGCGGCTCGCACTCCTCCCAGTTCAGCAGCTGCTCGTGGAGGTTGGCGTACGACTCCGACCCGATCACCGCCACGTCGCCGGTCCGCAGCTCGTGCGTCAGATAGGACAGGGTGCACACCTCGAAGTGCCGCCGGTTGATCAGATGCGGACGACGCTTGTCGAACAGGATGCGCTTCCACATCTGCGAGGCGAAGTCAGCGGACACCGTCCGCATCTCCTCGGTGCCGTCCTCCTTGGTGACGGTGTACGTCAGGGGCACCCACGGGCCGCTGCGGTGCCGCATGGCCTGGCAGAACTCCACCGCCTGCAACACCGTGTCGTCAGTGGAGGTGGCCACCATCTGAAGGATCTCGGTCAGGTCCAGCAGAACCTTGCGGTGGCTCTTGAAGTGCCGCCACAGCAGCGGCGCGTAGTTGTCACCGTGGTGGGCGGAGACCAGCTCGTGGTCCTCGGACAACTTCGCCAGCCCGCCGGCCTTCTCCAGCTTGACCAGCACCGCCTCGCCGCACTCCTTGTGCACCTTGTCCCGCCCCCGGATGGTGGTCGGCAAGGTCACCGACTCGCCGTCGAAGCCCACCGCGTCCTTGGCCGCCTCCAGCACCTCGCCCAGCACGGCGAGCAGCCGCTCGGACTCCTCACGGTGCCGCTCGCGGATCTTCTCCAGATCCTCCTTGGCCTTCTTCGTGATCGCCCCCATCCGCCGGCACAGCATCGTCACCAGCTCATCGCGGGCCCGCACCTTCGCGCTGTGCAGCAGACTCGCCAGCAGCGCGAGACGCTTCACTACGCCGACCTTGCCCAACTCGGCGGCGTCCAGCACCTGCGCCTGCCCGGAGAAGTGCGTGACCTTGCCCGGCGGCACCCCCTCCAGCCACATCCCTGTCCGCCCCAGCAACTCCAGACCGTCCAGAAACTTCAGGTGATCACGCAGATGCGAGATGGTCGGGGACTTCGCCGGCCGCTTCAGCTCATCGAACCGGCTGCGGGCCCCCGCATGAACCCGCAGAAGTCCCAGCAGCCGGGCCTTCTCTACCTCGTCCATACGCGCCACGATCTGGGCAAAGAAGTCTTCGTTCACCTCGGAACGGATCGCTGCGGCCATCTCGTCCAGCGTGGTGTAGCCGGGCAGCTCCAACCTCGCCTTGACCAGCTTCTCCAGCGCCACATTGATCAGGTCGGCCGGATTATCCTTCGTCTGGACTGCCTCCCAGATCGCCTTCCCGGCGACCTCCCGGGCCTGCTCGGGGTCGTAGACCACGCCGAGCCGCTCACGTACGAAATCCCGCTGACGCGCAGCCGTACGCGTCGAATCGTGCCGTGGCTCCACATCGTCGCCCAGCTCCAGCAGGCCACGCACATGGTCGACCACCAGCTTCGGCACATCACCCAGATCAGGGAAGTAGCCGAGCTTCTGGTAGCTCTTCAACAACACCACCAGCGCCAGCAGGTGTTCCGGAGACCGGGCCTTCCCCCGGGCCCACATCACCTCGGCAGTGCCCGGCGTGAACGCCTGGTGCAACTCGCGGGAAGTCATCGTGCGCTTGAACCGCGGGTACGCGGTACGTTCCACCGAAGCCATGCCCCGCATCCTCCCGAGCCGACACCCGGACAGAGCACACGAAGCCGACCGCGACCAGACGCATCACAGGCCCGTGACCAGGGAAGAACCGCCCCTGACGGCCCCTGCTGAAGCAGCGGAGGAGCGCCCAGACGGGTGACCCGCCAGCAAGTTCACGGCCCCAGACCACCGGCGCCAACGCGGTGCGGCACGTTTCCGGCGTATTCCGGCTGCCCTCCTTCACCAGCCGGGGAACGGGGACGAAGCCGCCACCGAGTCGGCGAGCGGCGGCGGTGGCGGCGGTGGGAAGGAACGGAGTGTTGCTTACAAGGCGCTGATGAACGGCGTCTCGTACATGATTCCGTTCGTCGTGGTCGGCGGGCTGCTGATCGCGATCTCGCTCGCGATCGGCGGGCACGCGACCCCCGACGGGCTGGTCATCCCGGAGGACTCCTTCTGGATGGACGTCAACAACATCGGTGTCATCGGCTTCAAGCTGATGGTGCCGATCCTGTCCGGCTACATCGCCTACGCGATCGGTGACCGGCCCGCGCTCGTGCCGGGCATGATCGGCGGCTGGATCGCCGCCGACGGGTCGCTGTACCACTCCGAGGCGGGCGCGGGCTTCATCGGGGCGATCGTGACCGGCTTCCTCGCCGGCTATCTGGTGCTGTGGATCAAGAAGGTCAAGGTCCCGAAGTTCGTCCAGCCGATCATGCCGATCATCGTGATCCCGATCGTGGCGACTACGGCGCTGGGATTGTTCTTCATCTACGTGATCGGGCAGCCGATCTCCTGGGTCTTCGAGCACCTGACGAGCTGGCTCGGTGGGATGACCGGGACCAGCGCGATCCTGCTGGGGGCGATCCTCGGCCTGATGATCGCGTTCGACATGGGCGGGCCGGTCAACAAGACCGCGTTCCTCTTCGGCGCGGGGCTCATCGCGACCGGGAACATGACCGTCATGGGCATGTGCGCCGCGGCCATTCCCGTGATGCCGCTGGGGCAGGGTCTGGCGACGGTTGTTCGGCGCAAGCTCTACTCCGAGCAGGAGCGGGAGACCGGGATGGCCTCGCTCTTCATGGGCATGTTCGGTATCTCGGAGGGTGCGATCCCGTTCGCGGCGGCGCGGCCGGCGCAGGTCATCCCCGCGAACATGCTCGGTGGTGCGGTGGCCGGTGCGATCGCAGGCGTCGCCGGGGTGACGGACGCGGTGCCGCACGGCGGGCCGATCGTGGCGGTACTTGGTGCGGTGGGCGGGGTGCCTATGTTCTTCGTGGCGGTGGCTGTCGGCACGGTGGTTACCGCGCTCACCACGAATGCGTTGATCGATATTCGGGAGCGGAGGAACCGGGGGGCCGTTGTGGCCGTGGTGCCGGCCGGGGTGCCGGAGCCTGTGCTTGTTGGGGTGGGCGGGGGTTCGGGTGGTGGCGTTGTGGCGCCCGTGACCGTGGTGGATTCGGCTTCCGGGGACAGTGCCGTGCTCTCCGGGTATCTGACGGCCTCGACCGTGAAGGTACGGCTGGGCGCCGACAGCAAGGACGCCGCCATCCGCGAGATGGCCTCGATGCTCGACTCGACCGGGAAGGTCGCGGACCTCGACCGGCTCGTGCGGGCGGCGTTCGCGCGTGAGGAGCAGGGCACGACCGGGCTCGGCGAGGAGATCGCCATTCCGCACGCCAAGACCGATGCCGTGACTTCGCCCATCGTCGGATTCGCCCGGTCGGCCGAGGGTGTGGAGTGGGGCTCACTGGACGGGACGAAGGCGCGGTTGATCTTCATGATCACTGTGCCGGAGGCGGCGGCGGGGGATGAGCATCTGCGGATCCTCGCGATGCTGTCTCGGAAGCTGATGGATTCGGGGTTCCGGGAGCGGTTGCTGGGCGCTGCCGATGAGGCGGCGGTGCTGGGGGTGTTGGGGGAGCTTGAGTAGCCGTAGCCAGGGGCCTTAGCCGGAGGCCGTAGCCGGGCGCCGCAGCCGGAGGCCGTAGCCGGGCGCGGTACAGCGAAGGGCCCGGGGTCGTTGTGACCCCGGGCCCTTGTGGTGCGGGTACGAGAAGTCGCGCCGCTCGTCGTGGGGTGTGCCCACCCTCCCCCAAGCTCTCGGCTTCGCTCGAGCAGGGGGGACCCCCATCGCCCTGCGGAACGATTGCCCGCAGCTCAGGCGGACGTCAGTGGCTGGCGCCGCCCGGAGACTTTGCCGGGTTTACGCCTGCTTCGGCTGCTGTTGCGCTGTAGACGTCCGGTTCCAGGTAGATGACTCGGGCGATCGGGACCGCGGCGCGGATGCGATCCTCCGCCGCGTTGATGGCGGCGGCGACCTCCGTGGCCGTGTTGTCGTGCTGGACGGCGATCTTGGCGGCGACGAGGAGTTCCTCCGGGCCGAGGTGGAGCGTGCGCATGTGGATGAGGCGCGTGACGGTCTCGCCGTCGACGACCGCGTCCTCGATCAGCTTCACCTGGTCGACGCCCGCGGACTCGCCGAGCAGAAGCGACTTGGTCTCGGCGGCGAGGACGATCGCGATGAGGATGAGCAGGACACCGATGCAGACGGAGCCGATGCCGTCCCAGATGCCGTCACCCGTGACCAGCGCCAGGCTGACGCCGATGAGGGCGAGGATCAGGCCGACGAGCGCGCCCAGGTCTTCCAGGAGGATGACCGGGAGTTCGGGGGCCTTCGCCCGGCGGACGAACTCCTTCCAGGAGAGCGTGCCGCGGACCGCGTTGGATTCCCTGATGGCCGTGCGGAACGAGAAGGACTCGGCGATGATCGCGAAGACGAGGACGCCTACCGGCCAGTACCAGTCCTCGATGGCGTGGGGTTCCTTGATCTTCTCGTAGCCCTTGTAGACGGCGAACATGCCACCGACGGAGAAGAGCACGATCGAGACGAGGAAGGCGTAGATGTACCGCTCGCGGCCGTAGCCGAAGGGGTGCTGCGGGGTCGCCTCGCGCTGGGCCTTCTTGCCGCCGAGCAGCAGCAGGCCCTGGTTGCCGGAGTCGGCCAGCGAGTGGACGCTCTCGGCCAGCATCGACGACGAACCGCTGAAGAGGAACGCCACGAACTTGGCTACCGCGATCGCGAGATTCGCGGCGAGTGCCGCCACGATCGCCTTGGTTCCGCCTGACGCGCTCATGGGTGTACGTGTTCCTTCCGTCGGTAATCCGGCACTGTTGCCGCCACTCGGCCGGTCATTGTTGCATCAGGCGACGACGGTGGCGCGGAAGACCGTTCCCGTACCGGACAGTTCGGTCGTTTCGCCTGCCGGGATGAAGACCGATTCACCGGCGGTGAGCGTCACTTCGCCCGCCTTCGGGCGGCCCGCCACCGCCAGCAGGATCTGCGGGGTGGTCGCGGTGACGTCCGTGGGGGCCGCGCCCTCCGCCCGTACGAAACGGGAGAGCCGGAACTCGTCGATGGGGGTGTCGTAGACCTCCTCGCCCGTCGGGGAGGCCTCGGGGCGCAGGATGCCCGGCTCGGTCGGTTCGAAGCGGACGATCTTCAGCAGTTCGGGCACGTCGACGTGCTTGGGGGTGAGGCCGCAGCGCAGCACGTTGTCGGAGTTGGCCATGATCTCGACGCCGAGGCCGTCGAGGTACGCGTGCGGCACGCCCGCGCCGAGGAAGAGGGCTTCGCCGGGCTGGAGTTGGACGAAGTTGAGCAGCATCGCCGCGATGACGCCCGGATCGTTCGGGTAGTGGTGGGCGATGGCGGCGTACGGGGCGTGGGCGCCGCCCAGGCGTTCGGCGGCGGCCGCGGCCTCGGTGACGGTGTGCGCCATCTCGGCGGGGTCGGCGGTCAGCAGGGCCGTCAGGACCTCGCGCAGCGCGGCCTCTTCGGGGTGGGCGTGCAGCAGGTCGACGTACGGCTTGAGGGAGTCGACGCCCAGCGCGGAGAGGGCGTCGGCGGCTTCGATCGGGTCGCGGAAGCCACACAGGCCGTTGAACGGCGTGAGGGCGCAGATCAGTTCGGGCTTGTGGTTGGCGTCCTTGTAGTTGCGGTGCGACGCGTCGATCGGGACACCGGCCGCCTCCTCGGCGGCGAAACCGGCCTTCGCCTGCGCGAGGTCGGGGTGGACCTGGAGGGAGAGCGGGGCGCCGGCGGCGAGCAGCTTGAGGAGGAAGGGCAGGCGCGGGCCGAACTTCTCGACGGCCGCCGCGCCCAGTTCGCGTACCGGATCGGCGTCGATGACCTCGTTGAGCGGTCCGCGCTCGGTGTGGGAGGGGGCGCCGGGGTGGGCGCCCATCCACATCTCGGCCTGGGGTTCGCCGGTGGGGGTGGTCCCCAGCAGTTCCGGGATGGCGGTGGTGGAACCCCAGGCGTAGGGGCGGACGGTGTTGACGAGGCGGTCCATGAGCCTTCCAGCTTTCCTCAGTGCGGTGGTGCAGTGCGTGATGGAGGTGGCGGTGGGGGCGTCTGGGACGTGGCGGCGTCGTGACGGGGTGTGGGTGGGTCGTTTATGGCGGGGTGGTTATGCCGGTGGGGCGATTCCTGCCGAGGCCAGGGAGAGGTAGATGGCTGCGAAGTCCGTCACCGCCAGCAGTTCGGCCAGGATCTCCAGGAGTTCGCCCGCCTCGCCGGGATTCTCCTCCGAGGCCAGCGGTTCCAGCTCGCTGATGGCCGTGCCGTGGCTGAGCGCCAGCTCGCGGGCGGCGGGCGCCGCCGTCAGGCCGCCGGCGTCGGCCGGGCGGTCGCGCAGGAGCACGACGCGGGCGCGCAGGGCCTGCTGCTCGTCGACGCGGTCGCGGAAGAAGTCGTCGGGGTCGGCGCCCGCCGCGTAGTCGCCCGCCAGCAGGACGCCGTGGGCCGGCAGGGCCTCCGGCAGTTCGGCGGCGAGCGCGGGCAGGCCGGCGAGCTCGGCCAGGACGGCGGCGAAGCGGCGGCCCACGGGGCCGGCGGCGTCGCCCTCGGTCCAGATCAGCGGCAGCGAGTCGGCGAGCTCGGCGGCGAGCGTCTTGGCCGGGTTGCTGTACGTGGCGATGGCTGGGCCGCAGCGCTCGGCCGTACGGTCCAGGCGGTCGGCGACCTTTTCGAGCGTCGTCGAGGGTGCTTCGAGCAGGCCGACGCGGTCGAGCAGCGCGAGGAGCGGGGTGAACAGGGCCCACAGCGCGCCGGGGCCGGCGGCGAGGGACTCCTCGTACTCCTCGGCGCTCTCGTGCGGGGCCATCGCCATCGGCACGAGCAGGCCGCGGGGCGCGCTGACGGTCTCGGCGAGCGGGGAGGACTTCGGGGCGACGGCGACGACGGTGATGCCGCGGCGGTACGCCTGCTCGGCGAGGAGCGCGAGGCCGGGTTCGGAGCCGTCGATGGTCGGGATCAGGAGCAGGTCGACGGAGCCGGCCCAGCCGGGCAGGGCCCAGCGCAGGGCGCCGGCGGCGGGGGCGACGCCGGTGGGCTGGAGGCGGATGACCGGGGCGGCGGCGCCTGCGAGGGCGCCGACCAGGTCGGCGACGCCGGCGGCGGCGGTGCCGGGGCCCGCTACGAGGACGGCTCGGGGGCGGCCCTCGGGGCTGAGCTCGGAGATGCCGGCTTCGGCGGCGTGCCGGGCCGCGGTCCGCACCCGTGCGCCGGCCTCGGCGGCGCCGCGGAGGAGGCTGCGGCGGTCGGCGAGGGCGAGGGCGTCCGGGGCGTCGAGGAGGGTCTCGTCGAGCATGTGGCCTCCGGGGTACGGGGCGGTGCCCTTGGGGGCGGGTGCGGGGCGGTGGGCTCGTTCGGGACTCGTGCGGGATGGGGGTGCGCCCGGCCTTCGGCCGGGCTTGCTGTTCCCACCCGCACCACCCGTGCAGCTATGACCGTGCAGCTTTGACCGTGCAGCCATGACAGAGCAGCCATGACCGTGCAGCTATGACGTCGACTGACGGTCCACCTGTGGGTGGTCCTCGCCGTCGGCGACCGGCCTACTGCGGGCGCCTTGCCTCGTCCACCAGGAGGACCGGGATGCCGTCTCGGACCGGGTAGGCGAGGGCGCAGTCGGGGCTGGTGCAGATCAGTTCGGGGGTGTCGGCCGCCGTGCGGTCGTTCAGCGGCGCGTGGCACGCCGGGCAGGCCAGGATCTCCAGGAGGCCGGCTTCGAGCGGCATGAGGTGTCCCTTCGAACAAACACAGACGAATGGTGGTGCTGCCCTTTGGGCCAGGTCAGCCTACCGCCGGGGGACAGGGCGCGCGGCTCGGCCACCCGCCCCGTCCCCCGGCGGGGAGAGCGGCGTCAGTCCGTCGCGCGGACCAGGTCCAGGACCTCGTCGCGGATCTTCGCCATGGTGGCCTTGTCGCGGGCCTCCACGTTCAGGCGGAGCAGCGGCTCCGTGTTCGAGGGGCGGAGGTTGAACCACCAGTCGGCCGCCGTCACCGTCAGGCCGTCCAGCTCGTCGAGGGTGATCCCCTCCCGGTCCGCGTACGCCGCCTTCACCGCCGCCGTCCGGCCCGCCTGGTCGGCGACCGTGGAGTTGATCTCGCCCGAGCCCGCGTAGCGGTCGTACGAGGAGACCAGCTCCGACAGCGGACCGTCCTGGCCACCGAGCGCGGCCAGTACGTGGAGCGCCGCGAGCATGCCCGTATCGGCGTTCCAGAAGTCCTTGAAGTAGTAGTGCGCGGAGTGCTCGCCGCCGAAGATCGCGCCCGACTTGGCCATCTCCTCCTTGATGAAGGAGTGCCCGACGCGGGTGCGGACCGGCGTACCGCCGTGCTCGCGGACGACCTCGGGGACCGACCAGGAGGTGATCAGGTTGTGGATGACAGTGCCGCCCGGGGTCTTCGCCAGCTCGCGCGCCGCGACCAGCGCCGTGATCGCGGACGGGGAGACCGCCTCGCCGCGCTCGTCGACGACGAAGCAGCGGTCGGCGTCGCCGTCGAAGGCGAGGCCGAGGTCGGCGCCCTCGGCGCGGACGCGGGCCTGGAGGTCGACGATGTTGGCCGGGTCGAGCGGGTTGGCCTCGTGGTTCGGGAACGTGCCGTCGAGCTCGAAGTACATCGGTACGAGGTCCAGCGGGAGGCCCTCGAAGACGGTGGGGACGGTGTGGCCGCCCATGCCGTTGCCCGCGTCCACGACGACCTTCAGGGGGCGGATCGCGGCGAGGTCGACGAGTGCCGTGAGGTGCGCCGCGTAGTCCTTCAGCGTGTCGCGTTCGGAGATCGTGCCCGCCGTCGGCGCCGCCTCCGGTGCGCCCTCCTCCGACCAGCGCTCTACGAGCGTACGGATCTCGGACAGGCCGGTGTCCTGGCCGACGGGCGCGGCGCCCGCGCGGCACATCTTGATGCCGTTGTACTGGGCCGGGTTGTGCGAGGCGGTGAACATCGCGCCCGGGAGGTTCAGGCTGCCGGAGGCGAAGTAGAGCTGGTCCGTCGAGCAGAGGCCGATCAGGGTGACGTCTGCGCCGAGCCGCGCCGCGCCCCGGGCGAAGGCGCCCGACAGGCCCGGCGAGGAGGGCCGCATGTCGTGGCCGACGACGATCGCGTCCGCTCCGGTCACCCGGACGAACGCCGCGCCGAACAGCTCCGCCAGCGACTCGTCCCACTGATCCGGCACCACCCCGCGGACGTCGTACGCCTTCACGATCTGCGACAGATCAGCAGCCACGGAACAACCCTCCTGAATACGCCAACATCGGCACGCGTGTGCGGCGCGTGTACGGAGGCCCAACCTACCGGTGGGTGTGCTGGGGAGGGCAGAGCGCCTTGAGTGGTGGCGGGATCTCAGTTGTCCGGGGGGCTCAGTTGCCCGGGGGTCTCAGTTGTCCCGGGGGCTCAGTTGTCCGGGGAGCGCAGGACTCGCAGGTGGCCTCGGCGGCCTACCTCCACGGGGTCCCCGCCGCGACCGCCGCCCTTGCCGCCGGCCTCGGCCGCGCGCTCCTGGGGGCGGGCCGCCTCCCGTACCGCGTTGGCGAGGGCTTCGAGGTCGTCGCCGCTGGGGCGGGGCGGGGCGGAGCCGTCGTGGAGCCGGACGACCTCCCAGCCGCGCGGCGCGGTGAGGCGCTCGCTGTGCTCGGCGCACAGGTCGTAGCAGTGGGGCTCGGCGTAGGTGGCGAGCGGGCCGAGGACCGCAGTCGAGTCGGCATAGACGTACGTCAGTGTCGCGACGGCAGGGCGGCCGCACGCAGTGCGCGAACAGCGACGTACAGGGCTCACGACGTTGGACGGTACCGCACTCTTGAGCGGGCCGCGACGACTCTCCTCCAGGTCACTCGCCCGTGTCGCGGTGTGACCTCGAACACGGACTCCCCGGGAGGGACCGTGCTGACCTGCGCGTAAGGAGGGGAACGGGCGCGGGGACGGCGGTCGATCCGGACAACGTCCGACAGGAATCCGGTCAACCACGGCCAGATGGCCGATCGCGGGACCCTATGGAATCGAGCCCGCGCTTGGCCGGAATGCTCAACTATCGACATCCGGGGTGTGGGCGACATCAAGGTGGCACGTGTGCGCCACGGCCGCGGGGCACCGAGGAGAGTTACGCTGCGTCAGTGATGGACAGTCCTGTGCCGCCGCGCCCCTCGTCCCGCCCGGCCGAGTCCCACGGCTCCCCGGCGAACGTCTCCCCGGCGAACGAGACCCGGGCGGGCGAATCCCCTACGGGCGAGTCACCCGTGGGTGGGTCCCCCGTGGCCGAGCCGCGGACGCGCCGCCGTGACCGGCACGGGCGCGGGATGCGGGGGCCCGTCGCCCCGCCGCAGGTGCCGCTGTCCGCGAGCCGGGCCGACACGTTCCGCGATCTCGTCCTCGACTCGGTGGAGCGCCTTGAGCGGCGCTGGCCGCAGCTGTCGGACGTCGAGTTCCTGGTGCTCGACGTGCCGCCCTCCGCGCCGGGCGAGTCGGTGCCGCTGGGCGGCTCCGCACCGGCGGCGAAGGACGGGCCCGCGCGGGTCGTCGTCTACCGGCGGCCCGTCGAGATCCGCTCGAAGAGCCGCGACGAGCGGGCGCTGCTCGTCCACGAGGTCGTGGTGGAGCAGGTGGCAGAGCTGCTCGGCCTCTCCCCCGAGTCCGTCGACCCGCGGTACGGGCAGGACTGACGCGGGTACGGGACCGTCCGTACGGGACCTGCCGTACGGGACCTGCCGTACGGGACCTGCCGTACGGGACCTGCCCGTACAGGGCCTCCCGTAGAGGACCTCCCGTACGGGCCCCGTACGGCCCCGTACGAGACCGCCGTACGAGACCTCCCACACGGGCTCCTGTAAGGGCTCCCGCACGAGACCTCCCGCACGGGCTCCCGCACGAGACCTCCCGTACGGGACTCCCTCAGTCCAGGACCGTGAGGTCCTGCTTCGCGGTCGGGACCTCGACCGTGCCTCGGTCGTCCACGAGGGTCTGGACCGTGAACATCGGGATGCCGTCCTCCGGGACCGCCAGCGTGCGGGAGGCGTGGACCGGGCCGCCGGAGATCCGCTCGACGGTCAGGGCGTAGGAGCCCTTCAGGCCGGCCGGGACCAGGTCGGCCACCTTCGTCGTCGTCCCCGCCTTGACCGTGACGGTCTTGGAGACCGGCGTGCCGCCCCCCGTACCCGCCGAGGCGGTGACCTTGACCTCGGCCGCCGCGCCCGGCGCGGTCAGCGCGAGCGTCGAGCCCGCCGAGCGGTTGTCGGCGACCGTGGCGCGGGCGCTGATCGCGGCGGTGGCCGGGATGAACGCGACCTCCTGCTTGTCGCCCTTGCCCCGGGTGACCCGCAGCGCCGCCACGAACGAGGTCGACTTCTTCGGGTCCGAGGGGGAGAGCAGCAGGGAGCCGGTCTCGCCGCGGGTGAGGTCCGGGAGGTCTACGGCGGCGGTCATGCCCGACTTCACGTGCAGGGACTGGGCGCTCGCCGGGACGATCGTGCCGGTCTCGCCGACCAGCTGGATCTTCAGCTCGGCGTCGTCCTCGCCGGGGGCGTACGCCACCAGGCGCACCGAGGTCGCGTCGGCCGGGATGCCGGGCAGGACGGCGGTGCCGGCCGGGTCGGCGGCGGCGGGCAGCCAGTCGCTGCCGAGCTTGTCGTCGGCGGCGCCGACGACCGCGCCGACGCGGCCGCTGCGGGTCGTGACGTGGACGGTCACGTCGGCCGTGGCGGTCTGGCCGGTGAGCGTGGAGAGCAGGACGGGGACGCTGCCATGGGCCGGGACCGGGATGCCCTCGGTCAGCTGCGACTTCAGCTCGCCCTCGGGGCCGTACAGCTCGATGTCGGCTACGGCTGCGGTGTCGTCCGGGTTGGTCAGGTGGACGTAGTCCTGGCGCTCCTTGGCCGTGGAGGCGGCCGGGAACCAGAAGTCCGTGTCGGGGGCGGTGCAGGTGACGCCGAGCAGGCCGCGCGCGCCGCCCGCCGGGACGACGGTGGTCTGCTGGACCGTCCAGCCGGGGGCGACATTGCCGGTCGCCGAACCCGTCAGGGCGGGGGCGGCGGCGCCGTTCGCCTCGGCGGCGACGGGCTTGCCGGGCTGGGTGACGGTGGCCGGGGCCTTGGCCGCGCCGGGCTTCTTCGCCGTGGCTCCGCCGGGGGTGGCGGCGGTCGAGGCGGCCTTGAGCTCGGCCTTGGAACCGGCTTCTGCCTTGGCCGCGGCGGGGTCTGCCTCGGCGGTGTCGGCCTGGGCGGCCGGGGTGAACGAGGTGTAGTCCGTCTCGGCCACCTCGGACGTGCTCGGCGCCGGGCACAGCAGGCTGGAGCGCTCCACGGGCAGCGTGACCGGGGCCTTCGCCTCGGGGGTGGCGGAGCCGTCGGGGGCGGTCAGGGCGGCGAAGCCGGTGACGGCGGCGAGGGCGGTGGCGACCGCGATCAGGGAGAGGGTGGTGCGCTTCACTGGTTGCTGCTCCCGTCGGGACGCTGCTCGGTCTCGTAGCCGTACGCGTACGGGTCGTAGGCCTGCTGCTGGTCGTAGCCCTGCTGCGGGTACTGCTCGTACTGCTGCTGTTGCTGCTGTTGCTGTTGCTGCTGTTGCTGCTGCTGCTGCTGCTGCGGGTCGTAGGTCTGCTGGGGGTACTGCTCGTACGACTGCTGCTGGTACGGGTCGGTGCCGTACTCGGCGTACTGCTGGGGCTGGGCGTAGTAGTCCTGCTGGCCGCCCTGGTGCTGCTGCGGCTGCTGGTACTGCTCCGGCCAGTCCTCGGCGGCGGCGTACGTCTGCTCCTGCGGTACGAGGGCGGGCTCCTGGCCCTGCTCCTGAGCGGCCACGGCCTCGGCTTCCGCCTCGGCCTCCGCCGCCGCGCGCAGACGGCGGGCCCGGCGGCCGTCGCCGTCTGTCGCCTGGGCGGGGATGGCTACCTCGTCCTCCGGCAGATCGTCGTCGATCTCGCGGCGCCGCCCGGGCAGGGCGAGCACGAGCAGGACGACCCCGAAGGCGACCTGCGCCCAGATCCACAGGGTGCGGGTGAACGGCTCGTCGTACGTGAGGTCGAGCCGGCCGCCCCCGGCCGGGAGCTCGAAGCCCTGGGCCCAGCCATCAACGGTGGTCTTCTCCAGCGGCTCGCCGTCCAGGGTGGCGGTCCAGCCCTCGTCGGCGCGGTCGGCGATCCGCAGGATCCGGCCGGCCGGGCCGGCGGGGATCTCGGTGTGCGCCTCGACGGGGCCTGCGGCGACGGTGGCCAGCTTGGCCGCCGTATCCGAGGTCTTCCCCTCGCCCGTAGCCTCGCCCGTCGCCCCGCCCGTCGCCCCGCTCTTCGCCGCCGGGACGATCGTCGCGCGGGCGACCTCGCGGTCGACGCGCCAGAGCGCGCTGCCGTCGAGCTGGCTGAGCCGGCTCAGGCCGGGGGTGGCGTCGAGGACGCGGCTCATCTGGCGCGGCGCCCCGTCCCGTACGAGGACGTAGCGGATCGCGAAGCCGCTGAGCTCTTCGGTCTGGTCGGCGCCGGAGCCCGCCACGAGGTGCGCGACGACCTTGTCCAGGCGGGCGTCGCCGCCGCCCTCGGCGGCCAGTTCGGCGTCGCCGAGGCGGGCGCCGGACCCGCGGACCAGGGTGTAGGCGACCTCGCCGGGCGAGGTGCCGCCGAGCACGAGGGTGCGGGGCTGGTCGCGGGTGTCGCTCTCCTCGGCGACGAACGCCGGGACCTGGACGGGGTCGCGCCGGGTCAGCGGGCCGTCGGCGCCACCGATCATCCAGCCGACGGCGGCCACGGCCGGGCCGAGGGCGGCGGCGAGCGCGATGAGCGCGGCGACCGGCTGGCGCCAGCCGAAGCCGTGGGCGGCGACGCGGGTACGTCCGTACTCGGCGCCGATCATGCCGGCGGCGAGCAGCGCCGCGCCGTAGACGAGGGTGGCCGGGCCGGCCCAGCCGGTGCCGCCGGCGCCGTTGGAGAGCGCGGCGAAGAGGAGCCCGACGAGGGCGGTGGTCCAGGCGGCGAGGACGGCGAGCCGGCGCTCCTCGCGCAGCAGGCCGGCCAGGGCGGCGAGGACGATGCCGACGAGCAGGAGGCCGCCGGTGGTGCCGGGGCCGCCGGGGCTGATGCCGAGCAGGTCGAGGGCGGATGCCGTGCCCGTACGGATGTCGAGTCCGGCCTCGCGCAGGAAGGCGCTGGGGCTGGTCAGCAGGGAGAGCGACCAGGGGGCGAGGATCAGGATCGGGGTGCCGACGGTGGCGAGGAAGCGCAGGCCGTAGGCGGCGATGTCGTCGCGGCGGAGGGCGAGCACGGCGAGGCCGAGGACGACGGCGATCGGCCAGACGATCGGCGTGAACGCCGTCGTGAACGTCAGCAGGAAGGTGTACGCCCAGGTGGCGCGCCAGCTGCCGCGGCCCCCCTGGCTGTTGAGGCCGTGGGCGGTGACGGCGGCGCGGGCGATGAGCGGGAGCAGGATCGCGAGGACGGCGGTGCCGAGGCGGCCGGCGGCGAGCGCGCCGGTGGCGGCGGGCAGGAAGGCGTACGCGATGGCGCCCCAGGCGCGCAGCAGCGCGGACTCGACGATCGGGCGGGCGGCGAAGTAGGCGGTGAAGCCGGCCAGCGGGACCGAGCAGACGAGCAGCACGGTGAGCGAGAACGAGGTGGAGCCGAGGAAGAGGGCGGAGAGCCCGGCCAGGACGGCGAGATAGGGCGGCGCGGTCTGGGTGCCGCCGGTGCCGAGGGCGTGCCAGCTGTCCGCGTACCGGCCCCAGAGCTCGGAGACGGTGTCGGGGGCGGGCAGCAGGGCGCCGCCGGCGAGGGAACCGCCGCCGAGCAGGCCGCGGCAGGCGACGACGGCGATGACGAGGAGGAGGGCGAAGAGGACGGGCCCGGGCTTGCGGGCGATCTTCTTCAGCCGGGCGAACTGCTCGACTTCGAGGAAGTCGGCGTCGTCGCCGCCGGGGCCGGTCTCGACTGCGCCGTGGCGCGAGCCGCCGGAATCGGCGTCGTCGCCGCCGAAGTTCGCGACGACCTGCTCGGCGGCGGCGCGGATGGTGGCGCCGGGCGGCGGGAAGAGCGGGCGGAGTTCCTCCCCTCGCTGCGCTGGGGATACCCCATACGCGCGAACAGGGTTCTTACGCCGCTTGCGGGCGGCGAGGATCTTCTCGGGGCGCAGCAGGGTGGCGAAGAGGCCCATGACCTCGTCGACGGCCTGGCCGGGGACCTTGCCGACGAGGTAGGCGAGGGTGCGCAGCAGCGTGCCGACGATCAGCCGGAGCAGTACGTACGGGAGGGTGGCGCCGCGGCTGTTGGCGAGCAGCGTGTAGACGGCGCCGGCCTTGTCGACGCGGTGTGGGTTGGCGACCGAGCGGCCCGCGCAGTCGACGGTGCGCCGCTCGCGGGCGGATGCCTCGGCGTGCCGCAGGACGGCGTCGGGGGCGACGAGGACGCTGTGGCCGGCGGCGTGGGCGCGCCAGCACAGGTCGACGTCGTCGCGCATGAGGGGCAGGCGGCGGTCGAAGCCGCCGAGCTGCTCGAAGACGTCGCGGCGGATGAGCATGCCGGCGCTGGAGACGGAGAGGACGGAGCGGACCTGGTCGTGCTGGCCCTGGTCCTGTTCGCGGCGGTCGAGGCCGGTCCAGCGGCGGCCGCTGCGGGCGATGGAGACGCCGGCTTCGAGCAGCTGCTTGCGGTCGTACCAGCCGCGGAGCTTGGGGCCGACGACGGCGGCGTACGCGTCCGCGTCGGCGACGCGGAGGAGTTCGGCGAGGGCGTCGGGCTCGGGGGCGCAGTCGTCGTGGAGCAGCCAGAGCCACTGCACGGGCTCGCCGTGCGGGAGTTCGGGCAGGTCGTAGGCCTCGTCGCTCCAGGTCCTGCTGACCGGGTCCCAGCCGCTGGGGCGCTTCAGGTACGTGAGTTCCTCGGGGCCGAGCACGGGTGCGGTGCGGGCGGCCTCCTCGACGGCGGCGCCGAAGCCCGTACGGCGGGCGAGGTGCAGCACGCGGTCGGCGCCGATCGCGTCGGCGAGCAGCCGTGCGGAGTCGTCGGCGCTGCCGGTGTCGGCGGCGACCACGTTCTGCACGGGGCGTTCCTGGGCGAGCAGCCCGGCGAGGGCGTCCGGCAGCCAGCGTGCGCCGTCGTGGGCGACGAGCACGGCGGTGACGACGTGTCGCGGAAACTCAGGAGTTGAGGACATCGAGGTACGGGCCCTCCGGCCGGGGGGTCGCCCGCGGGGGGCGTGGGTGCGTCTCGGACGGGGCCCCACACTAACGGCTGTCAAGAAACCGGTCCGCCCCCTGTGGACAGAGCACAGGGGGCGGACCGTTCGATGCGTTCGTTGTGTACGGGTGTGCCGGGTTCGGCGGGTACGTGCGCCTGGTTCGGCGGGTGGGCGCCGGGGCGCCGGGCCGGTCGGACGGCGTCCGGTCAGACGGCGTCGGGCCGGACGGTGGCCTGTTTCAGACGGCGGCCTTCTTCAGGCGGCGGCGTTCCCGCTCGGACAGTCCGCCCCAGATTCCGAATCGTTCGTCGTTCTGCAGGGCGTACTCCAGGCATTCGGAGCGGACCTCACAGGCGAGACAGACCTTCTTGGCCTCGCGGGTCGAGCCGCCTTTCTCGGGAAAGAAGGACTCGGGATCGGTCTGGGCGCACAGCGCGCGCTCCTGCCAGCCGAGTTCCTCGTCCGCGTCCTCGACCAGCAGTTCCTGGAACAACTCGGTCATGTGCGCCCCTCGTCTGTCTTCGCGTCCCCGTGATGTTGCCGTTACCGATTCCGGCCGAACGACACGAGTGAAATTACAAGTTCGTGCTCTGTGCGAGTCAAGCCGGAATCTGCTATTGGGCCCGGTATTCACTCTGCGGAACCAAGGCTATGCGGAAAGTGTTCAAATCACCAAAAACCTGACACATGCCACCGGCCTGGCCGCTCCGCCCCCTCCTGAAGAGAGAGACGCCCGGAACATGGATCTTGTTGCGATCCAGCCACGGAAGCGATCCGGATCACAGTCTGATCACGGGACCTCAGCCGCGTTTACGGGCACGGATGTTGCGCCATGTCTCCCGGTCAGAGGCTGCACAAACCTTTCTCCGTACGCTGTAACCGGATGAGGTGAAACATTAGCCCCAAAACGGGCATTGGGTTGACAGTCGGGTGGCTCGCCCGTCACCTTGGTGGCATGCCAGCGACCTCAGCGCCCGCCGCGACCCACGCCCGTGGGTACCGCCGCGCTGTCCAGGCGCGCTGTTGCTGTTGCTGTTCCAGCTGTTGATGCCCCCGAGCTCCAGCGCCTTCTCTCCGCGTCATCCGCGCCATCCGCGTTTCCTGCGTTTTCCCACGTTTCCGCGTTGCCCCGCGTGACCCCTTGCACGACTCCTGTGTGACCCCCCTGCACGTTCGTTACTGCCGAGGAACCACCGCACCCATGAACAGCGACAGCGACCTTCAGATCGCCGGCGACCTCCTTGAGGTCCAGCACCTCCTGCAGCCCGCCCGCGAGCACCCCGCCACCGTGGCCGAGTTCGTCGGCCTCGCCCGCTCCATCGCCGCCGACCGCGCGCAGTGGGCCCCCTACGTCGAGTACGACGCCACCACCCGCTGGTACCACCGGCTGCGCACCGGGCCCGGATACGAGGTCTGGCTGCTCTCCTGGGTGCCCGGCCAGGGCAGCGGCGCCCACGACCACGGCGCCTCGTCCGGCGTACTGACCGTGCTCCAGGGCGAACTGACGGAACGTACGGAGAGGGGCGTACGGAAGCTCGACGGAGGCGCGACGCGGGTCTTCGCGCCGGGGTACGTCCACGAGGTCGTCAACGACTCCCTCGAACCGGCCGTCAGCCTGCACGTCTACTACCCGGGCCTCACCGAGATGCCCATGCACGAGTCGCTGCAGGCGCAGTGCGCCCCTTCGCCGTCCGCGCCGTCCGCGCCGACCGCCCCGACCGCCCCCGGTGTCGTACGCACCTGACAGACTGATCCACATGCGCATTGTGGTTCTGGCCGGTGGCATCGGTGGTGCCCGCTTCCTTCGCGGCCTCAAGCAGGCCGCGCCGGACGCGGAGATCACGGTCGTCGGCAACACCGGTGACGACATCCATCTCTTCGGGCTGAAGGTCTGCCCGGACCTCGACACGGTGATGTACACCCTCGGCGGTGGCATCAACGAGGAGCAGGGCTGGGGCCGTGAGGACGAGTCCTTCACGGTGAAGGAGGAACTCGCGGCGTACGGGGTCGGACCGGAGTGGTTCGGCCTGGGCGACCGCGACTTCGCGACGCACATCGTCCGTACGCAGATGCTGGGCGCCGGCTATCCGCTCAGCGCGGTGACCGAGGCGCTCTGCGCCCGCTGGCAGCCGGGCGTGCGGCTGCTGCCGATGTCCGACGACCGCGTCGAGACGCACGTCGCCATCGAGGTCGACGGCGAGTCGCGGGCGGTGCACTTCCAGGAGTACTGGGTGAAGCTGCGGGCGTCCGTGGACGCCCAGGCGGTGGTGGCGGTCGGCGCGGAGGCGTCGAAGCCGGCGCCGGGCGTTCTGGAGGCCATCGCGGAGGCGGACGTCATCCTCTTCCCACCGTCCAACCCGGTCGTGTCGGTCGGCACGATCCTGTCCGTGCCGGGCATCCGCGAGGCCATCGCCGAGGCGGACGTGCCGGTGGTCGGCCTCTCCCCCATCGTCGGCGACGCGCCCGTACGGGGTATGGCGGACAAGGTCCTCGCGGCGGTCGGCGTGGAGTCCACGGCGGCGGCGGTGGCGGCGCACTACGGTTCGGGGCTGCTCGACGGCTGGCTGGTCGACACGGTCGACGCGGGCGTGGTCGAGGAGGTCGAGTCGGCGGGGATCCGTTGCCGCGCGGTGCCGCTGATGATGACGGACCTGACCGCGACGGCGGAGATGGCGCGCGAGGCGCTGGCGCTGGCGGAGGAGGTCCGGGGATGAGGGGTCCTGCGGACGGCGGTTCGGACGGCGAGGCGGGCGGCGGTGCGGCCGGGTATCGGGTGTGGGCGCTCGGCGGGTTGCCCGAGGTCAAGGGCGGGGACGATCTCGCCAAGCTGATCGCGTCCGTCTCCCCCGGTCTGGAGGACGGGGACGTCCTGCTCGTCACGTCCAAGATCGTGAGCAAGGCCGAGGGGCGGGTGATCGCCGCCGACGACCGCGAGGAGGCGATCGACGCCGAGACCGTACGCGTCGTGGCCCGGCGCGGTGCGCTGCGGATCGTCGAGAACCGGCAGGGTCTTGTCATGGCCGCCGCCGGCGTCGACGCCTCCAACACCCCTGTCGGTACGGTCCTGTTGCTGCCCGTCGACCCGGACGCCTCGGCCCGTACGATCCGGGAAGGGCTGCGGGACGCGCTCGGCGTCGACGTCGGTGTCGTCGTCACGGACACCTTCGGGCGGCCCTGGCGCAGCGGACTGACCGACGTGGCCATCGGCGCGGCCGGCGTCCGTGTCCTCGACGACCTGCGCGGCGGCACGGACGCGTACGGCAATCCGCTCAGCGCGACGGTCGTCGCCACGGCGGACGAGCTGGCCGCGGCCGGTGACCTCGTGAAGGGCAAGGCGAGCGGGCTTCCGGTCGCTGTCGTGCGCGGGCTGCCGCACGTGGTGGACGGTTCCGCGGAGGAGGGCGCCCGGGCGCTGGTGCGCGACGCCGCCGACGACATGTTCCGGCTCGGGACGTCGGAGGCGGTACGGGAGGCGGTGACCCTGCGGCGTACGGTCCGGGAGTTCACCGACGATCCCGTGGACCCGGGCGCGGTACGGAGGGCGGTCGCCGCCGCCGTCACGGCCCCGGCGCCGCACCACACGACGCCGTGGCGGTTCGTGCTCCTGGAGTCGGAGGCGTCGCGGGTGCGGCTGCTTGACGCGATGCGGGACGCGTGGATCGCGGACCTGCGGCGGGACGGCAGGTCGGAGGAGTCCATCGCCAAGCGGGTGCGCCGCGGGGACGTGCTGCGGAACGCGCCGTACCTGGTGGTGCCGTGCCTCGTGACGGACGGTTCGCACCACTACGGAGACCCGCGGCGGGACGCCGCCGAGCGCGAGATGTTCGTGGTCGCGGCGGGCGCGGGCGTCCAGAACTTCCTGGTGGCGCTCGCGGGCGAGCGGCTGGGGTCGGCGTGGGTGTCCTCGACGATGTTCTGCCGTGACGTCGTACGGGACGTCCTGGACCTTCCGGAGGACTGGGACCCGATGGGCGCGGTGGCGGTGGGGCACGCGGCGGCGGCGCCGAAGGAGCGGGCGGCGCGGCAGGCGGGGCGGTTCATCGAGGTGCGGTGACGCCCGGTGGGGCGGCCTCGCCCGGGGGCGCCTCGCTGTTCCTCAGAGCGCTGCGATGTTGCCCGGTGTCATGCGCGGTGCCCTGCGCGGTGGGGTCCGGCCGCTGAGGAGGATCAGGCGGGCCGCGCGGTGGCGTTGGCCCGCGTACGGGGCGAGGAGTTCGAGCATGGCCGCGTCGTCGGCGGTGCGGTCGCCCGCGAGGGCGTAGCCGACGATGCTCGGCAGGTGGTAGTCGCCGACGGTCACCGCGTCCGGGGCGCCGTTGCTGCGCTGGATCGTCTCGGCGGAGGTCCAGGGGCCGACGCCCGGGATCAACTCCAGGCGCTGCTGGGCCTGTTCAGGCTCCATCGTCGCCGCCTCCTCCATCCGGCGGGCGACCTTGGCGACGCGCAGGATCGTGGCGGCGCGCTTGTTGTCGACGCCCGCGCGGTGCCACTCCCAGGACGGGATCAGCGACCAGGTGCGGGCGTCGGGCATCACCTGGAGGCGGTGCTCCTCGGAGCCTGCGGGGCCGGGGGCCGGCTCGCCGTACTTCCGTACGAGCAGCCGCCAGGCTCGGTACGCCTCGTCCGTGGTGACCTTCTGCTCCAGGATCGAGGGGATCAGCGACTCCATCACCAGGCCGGTGCGGGTCAGCCGGAGGCCGGGGCGGCTGCGGTGGGTGGCGGCGAGGAGGCGGTGGCGGGGGGTGAAGGCGGTGGGGTCGTCGTCGGCGCCGAGGAGTTGGGGGAGGCGGTCGAGGAGCCACTGCGCGCCGGGGCCCCAGGCTTCGGCGTCTGCCTGGCCCGCGCGGAGGGCGACCCTGAGGGTGCCGGGGCCTTCGGGGGTGCGGGTGGCGCGCCAGACGGAACCGTCGGGGGTCGTACGGAAGGTGGGGTCGCCCATGCCTCTCCGTAGGGGGCCGAGGGTGAGGCCGAGGTCGGTGGGCGCGTCGGGGGTCCACCGGCGGGTCGACCCGGAGACGGGGGCGGGCGCGGGCTCTCTGGACGCGGGTACGGGGGTGTGGCCGCCGCGCACGGTGGTGCGGGTCGTGGGGGTGCGGGGTGCGAAGCGGCCGGCCATGTGTATGAGCGTAACGGGGGGGTGGCGAGTGCGGCTGCCCGCGGGTGCGGGGCCTCGCGTGGGCGGGGCCCGCCTCCCCGGGGGAGGGTGGGCACACGGGACGGCGCCCCATGCGGGCGCCTCCCGCACATGCGCCCCCTGTACCTCGGGGCCGTTGCACTGTGCAGGGTCCTCGGGGTGGGCGTAGGGGAACGGGGCGGACGCGCCCGCCAAGGGCGCCGTTCCGTTGTGCCCACCCTCCCCCAAGCTCTCGGCTTCGCTCGAGCAGGGGGACCCCCATCGCCCCAGCGGAACAGTTGCCCACAACGGGGGCGGGGGGAGCCCCAGCGGGACCGCTGCCCACAACGGGGGCGGGGGGAGCCCCAGCGGGACCGCTGCCCACAACGGGGGGGTGTGCACCGGCCCAGCGGAACGACTGCCCACAACGGGGAGGGCGCCGGTGGCTACTGGTCCGAGGAGAAGCGGATTGCGCGGGCCGGGAGGGTGGTGTCGCACCAGATTCTGATGCCTGTTTGGAGTTCGTTGTCCGGGCCCACGTGTGCGCCGTCGCCGATGACCGCGCCCGTCAGGACCGTGCGGGCGCCGATGTGGGCGCCCGCGCCGATCAGGGAGTCCGTGACGACCGCGCCCGCCTCCACCACCGCGCCCTCGTGCAGCGTCGAGCCCGTGATGCGGGCTCCCTCGCCCACCGACGCGCCGGCGCCCACGACCGTACCGCCCGTGAGCTTGGCGTCCGGGGCCACGCGGGCCGTCGGGAGGACCAGGCGGTCGCCGCAGCGGCCCGGGACCGCCGGGGACGGGGCACGGCCCAGGACCAGGTCGGCGGAGCCCCGTACGAAGGCCTGGGGGGTGCCCAGGTCCAGCCAGTAGGTGGAGTCCACCAGGCCCTGCAGGTGCGCGCCCGCAGCCAGCAGCTCCGGGAACGTCTCGCGTTCCACCGAGACCGGGCGGCCCTTCGGGATCGTGTCTATGACCGAGCGGCGGAAGACGTAAGCCCCCGCGTTGATCTGGTCGGTGACGATCTCCTCGGGGGTCTGCGGCTTCTCCAGGAAGGCGGTCACCCGGCCCGTCTCGTCCGTCGGCACCAGGCCGAACGCCCTCGGGTCCTCGACCCGCGTCAGGTGCAGCGAGACGTCCGCGCCCGACTCCCCGTGCGCCGCGACCAGCGCCCGGATGTCCAGGCCGGTCAGGATGTCGCCGTTGAAGACCAGGACCGGGTCGTCCGGGCCCGACCGCAGCCGCGAGGCGACGTTGCGGATCGCGCCGCCCGTACCGAGCGGCTCCTCCTCCGTGACGTACTCCAGGCTGAGCCCCAGCGACGAGCCGTCCCCGAAGTGGGGTTCGAAGACCTCCGCCAAGTACGAGGTGGCCAGGACCACGTGGTCCACGCCCGCCGCTTTCGCCCTTGCCAGCTGGTGCGTCAGGAACGGTACGCCCGCCGCCGGGACCATCGGCTTCGGGGTGTTCACCGTCAGGGGCCGTAGCCGTGTGCCCTTGCCACCGACCAGGAGGATCGCTTCTGTCACCTGTCGTCTCTGCTTCCTGTCCGGGGCCGGTCTCATCGCCCGTCTGGGCTCGTTTCGCTCGTCTGGGCGATATGACCGGTCAGTTTATGCAGATGGTCGGACCGGCGAGCCATCACCGCCGCCCCTGGTACTTCGCCGACGCGCTCCGGGTGGCGCCGAGCTTTCCGTAGAGGCGTGCTCCGGGGCAGGCCGTGGCGTAGCCGTCGCGGTGGCCCGCGATGGCGTTGAACTTGACCTTCTTGCCCTTCTTGTAGCGGTTTCCACCGCCCGAGGTCAGCGTCGCCTTCCCCTTCGGATTTCCCCCGTGCAGCCCCAGCTTCCATGCGGTCAGCCGCGCGATCGCCGTCGTCACAGCGGCCGGCGGATTCGTCGAACTGTAGGTGCCGAGGACGGCGATGCCCATGCTGTTGGTGTTGAAACCGAGCGTGTGGGCGCCCAGGACCGGCTTGGCCACTCCCCCGGCGCGGCCTTCGTAGATGTTTCCGCACTTGTCGACGGCGAAGTTGTAGCCGAAGTCACGCCAGCCGCTGGACTGGGTGTGGTAGCGGTAGATACTGCGGAGGACGGAGGGTGCCTGCTTGCAGGTGTACTTGTTGCCCGTCGCGCTGTGGTGGACGAAGGCCGCCTTGATGGACTTCGTGTACTTGAAGCCCTTCTCGCGCAGCTTCTCGTTCGCCCCCCAGCCCTTACGCGTGATGATCTTCGGGCGCGGTCCGATGTACGGCTTGGCCGCGGCGGCGGCCGGGATGACCGCCGTACCGACCGGGGCCGACCGCGCGTTCACCGAGAACGCCGCCGACTCCTCGACCGTCGGACCCCGGCGGGCGATGGATGCCCCGTGGGTCACGCCCGCCACGCGCGTTCGCGGCGGCCCCTGCGCGGGCCGCTCCTCGCCCGGGTCCACCAGTTCCAGGCGGAGGCCCGTCGGCAGCGGCTCCGCCGGGGGCGCCGCCGCGTCCGCCGGTCCCTCCGGCTGTACACGGATCTCGACGCCGTCCGAGTCGCCGACCCACAGCGGCGCCGTGGACCCGCGGAGCGCTCCCGACGAGTCCTCCTCGGTGCCGGGATCGGCCCCGTGCTCGTCGTTGTGGACCTCCAGGTCCTGCCACTCCGACCACTCCGCGGTCCCGGCGGCCCGGGTGCGGACCTGGACCATGCCGTGCAGGTGCGCCCGTGGGTCGTCCCAGACGAGCCCGACCAGGGAGAACGGTCTGACGTCCCGTCGCGTCAGGCCCTGCGCCCCGCCGGACGCGCCGGAGGGGCCGATGGCCCGGCGGCCGTCCCTGAGCGGGGCGAGCGGCAGGGACTGGGTGGAGCCGGCGACGTCCGCGTCCGGACGCACAGAGACATCCGCGTCCGGACGCACAGCGGCGTCCGCCTCCGGACGTACGGCGACATCCGCGTCCGGTCTCATGACTTCCGGGCGCTCGGTGGCGTCCGTCCGTGTGGCGCCCTGGGCGCCCGGTGTGGTCGGTGTGGTCGGTGTGGTCGGTGGGAGCGCTGCCACCGCCGGGGTCGCGAGGGACAACGGCAGGGCGAGCACCGCCGCGCACGTGACGGCGATCGAGGAGGCGAGGTAGGCACGCATGTAGGGATCGTCCGCACCCCGGGCCCGTTCCGCTCGGCGGGATCCCGCGCGGAAACTGACGGCCCGTCGGTCCGACCGGAGGACGGCGTCACCGGTACGGCGGGTCCCCGCACCCCTCCCCGCGTACCCTTGCCCGCGTGAACGCCAGCGACCGCACCCCCGCCGACCTGCTGCGATCCGCGCTCGCCGCGGACCCCGCCCGCCCCTTGGTCACCTTCTACGACGACGCCACCGGTGAGCGCGTCGAATTGTCCGTCGCCACCTTCGCCAATTGGGTGGCCAAGACGGCCAACCTGCTCCAGGGCGAGCTGTCCGCGTCGCCCGGCGACCGGCTCGCGCTGCTGCTGCCCGCGCACTGGCAGACCGCCGTCTGGTTGCTGGCCTGTTCCTCGGTCGGGGTCACCGCGGAGTTCGGCGGCGACCCGGCGGACGCCGACTACGTCGTCGCCGGACCGGACACGCTGGACGCCGGGCTCGCCTGCTCCGGGGACCGGATCGCGCTCTCCCTCGCCCCGCTCGGCCGCCGCTTCCCCGCGCCACCCGCCGGGTACGCGGACTATGCGGTGGAGGTGCCGAGCCAGGGTGACCGGTTCGCCCCGTTCGTACCGGTCGACGCGGATTCGCCCGCGCTCCTGGTCGACGGCACGGAACTGACGGGCGCCCAGCTCGTGGAGCGGGCCCGCGCGGACGCCGAGGCGCTCGGCCTCGCCCCGGGGGCGCGGCTGCTCTCCGGGCGTCCGTACGGCGGCTGGGACGGGCTCTCGGCGGGGCTCTACGCACCGCTGGCGGCCGGCGCGTCCGTGGTCCTGTGCCGGAACCTGGACCAGCTGGCGCCCGAGGCGTTCGACAAGCGGGTGGAGAGCGAGCGGGTCACCGCGACCGCCGTATGACATCCGGCCGCGGTTCCGCCCGTATGACAACCAGCTGAGGTTCCACCCGTATGGCGCACCGACTCGCCGAGTCCCCGGGTCCGTGCGTCAACTCCGGTACATGATCGGCGGGTACGCACCCCTCCCGCACAACCATGGGTCCGGTTCGGCCGTCTCCTTCTTCGAACGGCGGCCCCCGGGCGCCGCCGACGCCGCGAAGGATGGACTCAGACGTGACGGACAGCGCCGGCACGCCCGCCGAACCCGAACCGGAGGCCCCGCGTAAGCGTCACTGGCTGCGCTGGACGGCACTCGGGGTCTCGGCCGTCGTCCTCGCCGCGGCAGGAGCCGGCTGGTGGATCTACCGAAAGCTCGACAGCAACATCACCACCGACACCGACGCCGCCGCGGAGCTGCTCAAGTACGAGAAGGAGCGGCCCACGCCGGGCGCGCTGGGCGCGCAGAACATCCTGCTGATCGGTTCCGACACCCGGACCGGCGCCGGAAACACGAAGTACGGCAAGGACAAGGGCACCCAGCGCTCCGACACCACGATCCTGCTGCACATCGCGGCGGGGCGGTCGAGTGCGACGGCCGTGTCGATTCCACGTGACCTGATGGTGAACATGCCCGGGTGCAGGACACCGGACGGCACGCGGACCCGGGAGCAGTTCGCCCAGTTCAACTCGGCCTTCGAGATCGGCGGCACGGCCTGCACGATCCGTACCGTCGAGCGGCTGACCGCGATCCGGATCGACCACCACATGGTGATCGACTTCCGGGGCTTCAAGAAGATGGTCGACGCCGTCGACGGGGTCGATATCTGTCTGAAGGAGCCGATCGACGACAAGGACGCCAAGCTGAAGCTGCCGGCCGGGCGCCAGACGCTCCGCGGCGAGCAGGCGCTCGGCTTCGTACGGGCCCGCAAGACGCTCGGCAACGGCAGTGACACGGAACGCATGGACCGCCAGCAGCAGTTCCTGGGCGCGCTGGTCAACAAGGTGCAGAGCAACGGCGTCCTGCTGAACCCGACCCGGCTCTACCCGGTGCTCGACGCGGCGACGAAGTCGATCACGACCGACCCGGGACTCGACTCGCTGCGGGATCTGTACGACCTGGCGCGGTCGATGCGGTCGGTCCCCACCGAGAAGGTGCAGTTCCTCACGGTGCCGCGGCGACCGTACTCGTACGACGCGAACCGGGACGAACTCGTACAACCCGCGGCGAGTCAACTCTTCAAGCGGCTACGCGAGGACAAGCCCGTCACGGTGACGCCGGGCGGCGTGCCCTCGCCGTCCCCCCGCGCGAGCGAGGGCGCCACGGACACGGAGAGCGACGGGAAACCGGACGACGCGAGCTCCCCGAGTGCGGCGCCGACGCCGACCTTCGAGGGGCACAGCGCGGCGGACGGAGCGTGCTCGTAGGGGCGGGTGAGTAAAGGGGAGTCCAAGGAGACCGAGGGGAGAGCGGTGCTGGAAGAGGTTTGGGCATATTGCCCAGTTGTAAGGGGCGTGGAATTTGTCACGGACGTCGCCCCACGCTGAACTGGGCGGATAGTGTGACGCGATCCGGTGCTACCGACCACGTGGTCGCGCACCCAACGGATCGAACGACCGAGCGCCAGCCGGGGGAGGCGCCTCGCGTGGCACCGACGGAGGATTCAAGTAACCGTGGACGCGCACAGCCGTGGACAGGCGGATGAGATCGACCCCGCCGACCAGTGGGTCCTCAACCCGCGGACAGGCAACTACGAACTGCGACTGAACCACTCCGCTGGGCAGTCGCCGGCATCGTCGCCGTCCCGCCCTCGGGGCGCCACCACTCCGGGGCCGAGAACGCCCGAGGGGTCCCGCTCGACCCACGGGCCTCAGGGGTCCCGCTCCGCCCAGCGCCCGCGCACGACCGGCGCGCCGACCGAGGCACCCGTCCCCGGCCAGCGCCGCCGCCGTGCCCCCGAGGGTCCCGGTGGGCCCGCCGGCGGCCCGCCGCAGACCGGGCGGCGCAAGCGCAAGCCCGCGAAGTCCCGCAAGAAGAAGGTCCTGCTCTGGACCGGCGGGGTGATGGCGTTCCTGCTCGTGGCCGGCGGTGTGGGCGTGTACGCGCTCTACGACCGCCTCAACAGCAACATCAACAAGGTCGACGTGGTCGGCGCCGAGAGCACCGGCTTCAAGAAGGACCAGGCCGTCAACATCCTGCTGATCGGCACGGACAAGCGGACCGGTGAGGGCAACCAGGGCTACGGCGACAAGAACAGCCCCGGCCACGCCGACACCACGATCCTCTTCCACGTCTCCAAGGACCGGACGAACGCCACGGCGATGTCCATCCCGCGCGACCTGAAGACCGAGATCCCCGAGTGCCAGACGAAGATGCCGGACGGCAGCATCAAGACCATCCCGGGCCAGGCCGACGAACGGTTCAACGTCAGCCTCGGCCAGTCCGGCCGTGACCCCGGCTGCACGATGCGCACGGTCAAGAAGCTCACCGGGCTGACCGTCGACAACTTCATGATGGCCGACTTCAACGCCGTCAAGGAGCTGACCACGGCCGTGGGCGGCGTGAAGGTCTGTCTGGCCAAGCCGGTCAAGGACAAGGACTCCAAGCTCGACCTGCCCGCGGGCGAGTCGACCATCGAGGGCGAGCAGGCCCTCGCCTTCGTCCGTACGCGCCACAGCTTCGGCAACGAGAGCGACCTGGACCGGATCAAGGTCCAGCAGCAGTTCCTCAGCTCGATGATCCGGCAGATGAAGTCGGACGAGACCCTGACCAGTCCGTCCAAGCTGCTCGACCTCGCCGAGGCGGCCACCAACGCGCTGACCGTCGACTCCGGCATAGGAAGCATCGGGAAGCTCAAGTCCCTCGGCGAGGAACTCGCCAAGATCGACACGAAGAACATCACCTTCACGACGCTTCCGGTCATCGACAACCCGGCCGAGAAGATCAAGGCGACGGTCGTGCCCGACCCGGTCAAGGCGCCGCAGCTCTTCTCGAACCTGAAGTCCGACATCTCCCTCACCGAGGTGAAGAAGAAGCAGCAGGACGCCAAGAACGCCCAGGCGGCCCTGTTGAAGGGCGAGCGGGCCACGGCCCGCGAGGTGCGCGTCGACGTCTACAACGGCAGCGGCATCCAGGGCGCGGCCCAGTCGACGATCAACTGGCTCCAGGTCGAGCAGGGCGTGACCAGGTCCACGAACAAGAGCAACGCCCCCGAGAAGGCGGCGAAGACCACGCTCGAATACGCACCGAACCAGGCCGACCAGGCCCGCAAACTGGCGGACCTCATGGGTCTGCCCGCCACGGCGCTCAAGCCGGGCACGCAGGACGCCGAGGCGCTCGCACCCATGACGCTCGTCCTCGGATCCGACTTCAAGGGCGCGGGGGTGCCCATCACCGGTCCGGCGAAGGCGCCGGAGGGTGCGCAGACCGCAGACAAGAAGGTATGCGCCCAATGACCCGGAAACACCGGGCAGCGGCGCATTCCTGAGACGAGGGGGACCAGGGGTGGGACAGAACAGCGTGCGTGGGGAGGGGACGCGGGGACGCGTACCGCACGCCCGCGACATGGGCTGGGACGAGAGTCTCTACGGGGACGAGGGTGACCGGCCGCCGGGCGAAGGTGATCCGGCTTCCGGCAACCGGGCTTCGGGCGCGGGCGCCTCGGGTGCCGGGGACAAGAGGGGCCCGGGCCGGGCCGGCGGCGAAGGCCGTGCGAGCCACCGGCGCAAAGGGCCCCGCAGGCGCGCCAAGAAGAGCGGCAAGCGCAAGGTACTGCGCTGGGTCGCGGCGACCCTGTCGTTCCTGATACTTGGCACGGCCGCGGCCGGGTACCTGTACTACCAGCAACTCAACAACAACATCCGCAGCGGTGGCCGCGCCGGCGGCGACAGCGGTGTGAAGAAGGCCGCGCCGAACGCGCTGGGCGACACCCCGCTCAACATCCTGCTGATCGGCTCCGACAGCCGCGCCGACGACAAGAACGTGGCGCTCGGCGGCGGCAAGAACGACCGGGACCGCAAGCCGCTCGCCGACGTGCAGATGCTGCTGCACATCTCGGCGGACCGGAAGAACGCCAACATCATCTCGATTCCGCGCGACACGATCGTCAAGATCCCGGAGTGCAAGGACGAGGACGGCAAGCCGTACCCGGCCACGACCACCAGCCCCATCAACGAGACGCTGGCCCGCGGCGGTCCCGGCTGCACGCTGACCACCTGGGAGAGCATCACCGGGGTCTACATCGACCACTGGATGATGGTCGACTTCGCGGGTGTCGTCGCGATGGCGGACGAGGTCGGCGGCGTCCCGGTCTGTGTGAAGACCGGCGTCCACGACAAGTCGACCCGTCTGGTGAAGGGCGGCTCCGGCCTGAAGCTGCCCCAGGGCACCACCGAGGTCAAGGGCGAGCAGGCGCTGCAGTGGCTGCGCACCCGGCACGCGTTCGGCAACGACCAGAACCGCGCCAAGGCCCAGCACATGTACATGAACGGCATGATGAAGAAGCTCCAGAGCCAGAACGCCTGGACCGACACCGGCCGGCTCATGGGCCTGGCCGAGACGGCGACGAAGGCGCTTCAGGTCTCCGACGGGCTCGACACGGTGGCGAAGCTCTTCGATCTGTCGATGCAGCTCAAGAACGTGAAGATGGACCGCCTGACGACGGCGACGGTCCCCACCACCGAGTGGTCCGGCAACAAGGACAAGCTCGTCATGGTGGAGAGCGCCGCCGACAAGATGTGGTCGCTGCTCCGCGACGACGTCGCCTTCGACAAGAACGGTGACCCGGCCGGCACCAAGCCCTCCGCGTCCGCGTCCGCGAAGCCGAAGGGCCCGACCGCGGCCGCGCCCGGCACGCTCGCCGTCACGGTCGTCAACGGCACGGCGGGCGACGGTCTGGCCCCGACGGAGGGCCGGGCCGGCACGATGGCCGAGACCCTGCAGGGCAAGGGGTTCGTCCAGGCGGAGGCCACGCAGAGCACAGAGCCCCGCAAGGACACCGTCATCAAGTACCCCAAGTCGGGCGGCGATCAGGGCAAGGCGGACGCGCTGTCCGTGGCCAAGGCGCTCGGTCTGCCCGACTCGGCCGTCCGCGCGGACGCCAAGGCGGAGAGCGTCACGCTCGTCATCGGCGCGGACTGGCGCGAGGGCGCCACGTACGAGAAGCCGAAGTCCGAGGCGGGCGACCTGCCGGAGGGTGCGGACGACAAGGTGGCCTGCATGGACGTGTATTCCGTCTACAAGTGGGACGGCAAGAGCTGACCGCGTAGGACGTACGACGCCGAACGGCCGGGCCCCCGAGGGGACCCGGCCGTTCGGCGTGTGTGGTGTGACGTACGTGTCAGACCTTCGCGGCCTGCACCGCCGGGCGGCGGCTCGCGATGACCTTCTTCGCGAGGGCGCGCGGGCTGGTCAGGAAGCCGTAGCCCCAGGACATGTGCATCGTCGCGAGGGCCACCGGGATCTGGAGCCGGGCCTTCAGCGGCAGGCCCTTGCCCGCCGGGACCGAGCCCGCGGCGATCGCGGCCAGGTAGCCGGCCGGGATCAGGAAGCCGAGCGGGGTGAGCGCGGCGCCGACCACCACTCCGGCCGCGATCGCGCAGACGGCGGTCGGCGGGGCGAGGTAGCGGAGGTTGATGGAGCCCTGGTGGTAGCGGGCCACCACATGGCGCCAACGGCCGTAGTCCTTGTACTGCTTCGCCAGCGCGCGGACGCTCGGCCGCGGACGGTACTGGACGCGCAGCTCGGGCGAGAACCAGATCAGCCCGCCCGCCTCGCGGATCCGGAAGTTCAGCTCCCAGTCCTGCGCGCGGATGAACTCGACGTTGTAGCCGTCCGCCTGCTCCAGCGCCTCGCGGCGGAAGACACCCAGATACACGGTTTCGGCCGGGCCCGCCTGGCCGCCGGTGTGGAAGGCCGCGTTGCCGACGCCGATCTTCGAGGTCATCGCGGCGGCGACCGCGTGCTCCCAGTCGTTCTCGCCCTCGGCGTGCATGATGCCGCCGACGTTCTGCGCGCCCGTCTCCTCCAGGAGGCGGACGGCGGTCGCGATGTAGTTCGGCGAGAGCATGCCGTGACCGTCGACCCGGACCACGATCGGGTGGCGGGACGCCTTGATCGCCGCGTTGAGGGCGGCGGGCGTACGGCCCGTGGGGTTGGGGACGGTGTGGACCCTGGGGTCTTCTCGTACGAGTTCGGCGGCGATCTCGTCGGTACGGTCCGTGGACGGGCCGAGCGCGATCACCACCTCCATCTCGCCGTCGTACTCCTGCTCGAGGATGTGACGGACCGAGTTGCGCAGGTGCCGCTCCTCGTTGAGGACCGGCATGATCACGGAGACGGGGGGCGTGGCGTTCATTGCCCGACACGTTACCGCGAATGGGGGACACGAAGCGCGGCACGCGGACGGCCGCACCCTTGCGCTGATCGTATGGGCCTACGGTGCTCACGGTCCCCCCTGTCACACCCGCGGAGGTGTCCCCTCGTGCCCACACCGCCCCGCACGCCCCGTCCCCGGCCGGCCGCCCGTCCTGTACCGGCCCGCCGCGTCAGACGGGCGGCGCGGCCTCGGTGGGGCATGCGGATGGCGACGGCCCTGTCCGTCGTCGTCCTGGGAGCGGGCGGCATCGGGCACGCGCTGGTCACCAGCCTGGACACCGGGATCAACCGGGTCGACCCGTTCAAGGACATGAAGAACCGGCCCCAGGCCGGGCACGGCATGAACGTGCTCGTCGTGGGCACGGACGGGCGCGACACCATCACCGAGGAGCAGCGCAAGGCGTACAAGCTGGGCGGGGCGCCCTGCCACTGCACGGACACCGTGATGCTCGTGCACATCAGCGCGGACCGGGACCGGGCGAGCGTCGTGAGCCTGCCCCGCGACTCGTACGCCGAGATGCCCGAGCACACCGACGCGACCACGCGGAGGCGGCACCAGGCGCACCCCGTGAAGCTGAACGCCGCGTACGCGGAGGGCGGGCCGGGGCTTACGGTGCGGACCGTCGAGAACATGACCGGCGTGAAGATCGACCACTATCTGGAAGTCGACTTCACCAGCTTCATGAAGACGGTCGACGCGGTGGGCGGGGTGGAGATCTGTACGCCGCGTGCGATGAAGGACCCGTACACCGGTCTCGACCTGGCGGCCGGGCCGCACGAGCTGTCCGGCGGGCAGGCGCTGCAGTACGTGCGCTCGCGCCATGTCGACGGGGCGGCGGACATCGGCCGGATCCAGCGCCAGCAGCGGTTCCTCGCGGCGCTCATCGACCGGACGACGAGTGGCGGGGTGCTGCTGAATCCGGTGCGGTTCCGGGATGTGGCGACGACGATGCTGAGCTCGGTACGGGCCGACGCGGGCTTCGGTACCGAGCAGCTGCTCGCGCTCGCCAAGGCGATGCGGGGGTTCACGCCGGCGTCGTCGGAGTTCGTCTCCGTGCCGATCGGGGACATGAGCTTTCAGGTGAAGGGGATCGGCTCGACGGTGAAGTGGGACGCGGCGAAGGCGCAGAAGCTGTTCCAGGCGTTGCGGGACGACGAGCCGCTGGCGGCTCGGCGGGGGGCGGCCGCGGCGGCTCCGGAGCGGGTGGTGGTGGACGTGGCCCCTAAGGCCGTCCGGGTGCAGGTCTACAACGGGACGCGGACGGACGGCCTCGGGCGCAAGGTGGACGACGCGCTCCGCGCCACGGGGTTCGACACGACGCGGGCGCCGCGCACGGAGGACGGGGCGGTGGTGCGGCGGACGGTTGTCGAGTACGACCCGCGGTGGGATCGGTCGGCCAGGACGCTGGCGGCGGCGTTGCCGGGGGCGGAGCTCAGGGCGGTCAAGGGGCGGGGCGGGACGATGCGGGTGGTGGCGGGCCTTGACTTCAAGGGGGTTACGGCAGTCCGGCCGGACGCGCCGCCCGCGGGGCCGTTCGAGGCGGTCACCGGGGATCGGGTCGTCTGTCCGTGACGGGGTCGTCATGCGGGGGGCCCGGGGGCGCCCCGGCGGAACGATTCGTCACAACGGGGCGCGGGGGTGAACCGCTCTCAGTCCTCGTAGCCGTCCGCTGCCCGCTGGGCCCTTAGGTCCTTGATGGCTCGGCGGCGGGCCAGGCGGTGGGTTCGGCGGATCTGGGCCTCCTGGTAGCGGCGGTTGTCCTTCTCCGTCTCCGGAAGCACCGGCGGCACCGGGCGGGGCTTGCCGTCGCCGTCGACCGCCGCGAAGACCAGGTACGCGGAGCCGACCTGCTGGGCCGGGGTCGACTCGTTCCAGCGCTCGGCCAGGACCCGGACGCCGACCTCCATGGAGGACCGGCCGGTCCAGTTGACCTGGGCCTTCACATGCAGCAGGTCCCCGATCCGGACCGGCTCCAGGAACACCATCTCGTCCATGGACGCCGTCACGGCCGGCCCGCCGGAGTGGCGGCCCGCGACCGCGCCCGCCACGTCGTCCACCAGCTTCATGATCACGCCGCCGTGCACCGTACCCAGGAGGTTGGTGTCGTGGCTCGTCATGATGTGGCTGAGCGTGGTGCGGGACGCGGAGGTGGGCTTGCCCGGAATATCGCCCTCCGGGCGGTCCGTGCGCTGGGCCTGATCTGTCATGCCCTCCACCTTATGCCGGGTCCCGGCACCGTCCTCTTTGCATCAGCTTGGCAACAGCGCCGCCCCGATTCCCCACCCGCCCTGTCGGCCCCCGGACGGCGGCCTGCAAGATGGTCCGTATGAATGACTGGCCGAACTCGCAGCCCGAGGGTGCTCGCCGCATGCGCCATGTGCAGCGCCCGCAGGTCCCCCCGCAGCAGCAGCCGCAGTACGGCCAGGGACAGGACCAGGGGTACAACCCGAACTTCACCCAGCAGCAGGCGTCCGGTTACGACAGCGGCTACAGCTCCGGCCAGGTGTACGGCCAGGGCGGCGGCCGCGGCACCGTGCCTCCGCAGCACGACCCCCGGTACGCGCCCCAGCCGCAGCCCGGTCGCCCCGCGCCCGACTGGCGGCGCCGGATCAAGGTCGGCTCGATCGTCCTCGTCGTCGGCGTGCTCGCCTGGGGCGTCGGCACGTACGCCTGGGCCAGCTCCCAGATGCGTAACGAGGTCGACCTCGCCCGGGTCATCGAGCGGCCGGCCGCGGGCGACTGCACGACGTATCTGATCGTCGGCTCCGACAGCCGTGAGGGCATGTCGGCCGAGGAGAAGAAGAAGCTGCACACCGGTTCCGCCGAGGGCAAGCGGACCGACTCGATGATGATCCTCGCGGCCTGCTCCAGCGGGAACACGATGGTCTCGCTCCCCCGGGACTCCTGGGTCACCATCCCGTCCTTCGTCGGCTCCGAGTCCGGCAAGAAGTACGGGGCGCGCGGCGGCTCCAAGCTGAACGCGGCGTACGCGATGGACGGCCCGGAGCTGCTCGTCCGCACGGTCGAGTTCAACACCGGGCTGCGCATCGACCACTACGCGGAGATCGGCTTCGCCGGCTTCGCGAACATCGTGGACGCGCTCGGCGGTGTCGACCTGAACATCGAGAAGGGCTTCAAGGACAAGAAGTCCGGTGCCGACTTCCAGGCCGGCGAGCAGACCCTCAACGGCGAGCAGGCCCTCGCCTTCGTCCGTACCAGGTACGCGTTCGCCGAGTCGGACCTCGCGCGGACGAAGAACCAGCAGAAGTTCCTCTCCGCCCTCGCCAACCAGGCGGCGACGCCGGGCACGATCATCAACCCGTTCAAGCTGTACCCGACGCTCGGCGCCGGTCTGGACACGCTGATCGTGGACAAGGACATGTCGCTGCTCGACCTCGGCAAGATGTTCTTCGCGATGAAGGGCATCAGCGGCGGCGACGGGAAGTCGATGAACATCCCGATCTCGGGCAGCGCCCCGCAGGGCTCCCTGAAGTGGGACATGCCGAAGGTGAAGCAGCTGGTCTCGCAGATCCAGAACGACGAGCCGGTGACGGTGACGTCCGACCGCTGACCCATGCGGAGCGCCCTGGTCCGGGGCCCGGACCAGGGCCCGAAAGGGCCCGACTATGCTCGGGCAGGCATTCCGCCCGACCTCATGGAGTCCCGTATGGCCCTCAAGATCACGGTGATCGGCACCGGCTACCTCGGCGCCACGCACGCCGCGGCCATGGCGGAGCTCGGCTTCGAGGTGCTCGGCCTCGACGTCGTCCCCGAGAAGATCGAGCTGCTGTCCACCGGCCGCGTACCGATGTACGAGCCCGGTCTCGAGGAGCTGCTCTCCCGGCACGTCGCCGGGATCGAGGACTCGACGGGCCGGCTGCGCTTCACCACCTCCTGGGAGGAGGTCGGCGCCTTCGGCGACGTGCACTTCGTGTGCGTGAACACTCCGCAGAAGCACGGCGAGTACGCGTGTGACATGAGCTACGTCGACGCGGCGTTCGGCTCGCTCGCGGGCGTCGTGCGCGAAGGCGCGCTGGTCGTCGGCAAGTCGACCGTGCCGGTCGGCTCGGCCGAGCGGCTCGCGGAGCTGCTGCCGGAGGGCGTGGAGCTGGCCTGGAACCCGGAGTTCCTGCGCGAGGGCTTCGCCGTGAACGACACGCTCCACCCCGACCGGGTGGTCGCGGGCGTGCACAGCGAGCGGGCGGAGAAGCTGCTGCGCGAGGTGTACGCCACACCGATCGGCGAGGGCACGCCCTTCGTCGTCACCGACTTCCCGACCGCCGAGCTGGTGAAGACCGCCGCGAACTCCTTCCTCGCGACGAAGATCTCGTTCATCAACGCGATGGCGGAGGTCTGCGAGGCCGCGGGAGGCGACGTCGCGAAGCTCGCGGAGGCGATCGGCTACGACGACCGGATCGGGTCCAAGTTCCTGCGGGCCGGCATCGGCTTCGGCGGCGGCTGCCTGCCGAAGGACATCCGCGCCTTCATGGCGCGCGCGGGCGAGCTGGGCGCGGACCAGGCGCTGACCTTCCTGCGCGAGATCGACTCCATCAACATGCGGCGGCGCGGCCAGATGGTCGAGATGGCGCGGGACGCGGTCGGCGGCGGCTCGTTCCTGGGCAAGCGGGTCGCGGTGCTCGGCGCGACGTTCAAGCCGGACTCGGACGACGTACGGGACTCGCCGGCGCTGAACGTGGCCGGTCAGATCCACCTCCAGGGCGGCCAGGTCACGGTCTACGACCCGAAGGGCATGGAGAACGCCCGTCGGCTCTTCCCGACCCTCGGGTACGCGCCGTCGGCCCTGGATGCGGTGCGCGGGGCGGATGTGGTGCTGCACCTGACCGAGTGGCGCGAGTTCCGCGACGACCTGGACCCGGCGGAGCTGGCGGCCGCCGCGAGCTCCCGGGTGATCCTGGACGGCCGTAACGCGCTGGACGGCGCGCTCTGGCGCGAGGCGGGCTGGGTGTACCGCGCGATGGGCCGCCCGCGCGCGTAGCGAGGCTTTTTACGCGGAAAGGTCCCGCCTCCCTCACGGGTGGCGGGACCTTTCCGTAGGGAGAACTCTCCTTACTCAGGCCGCGCCGCGCAGGCGCTTCGTGCGGGAGAGGAACTCCGCCTCGCGCAGGGTGCGGGTGGCGTTGTCGTGGGAGAGGGCGACCAGGTCCGGGGCGGGCCAGTCGCGGCGGAGGAGCTCGGCGAAGAGCGGGGCGTAGCCGGTGGCCGGGTCCGTGGTGTGCGAGAGGCCCACGCAGTGCGGGCCCGCCAGGGCACGGACGCGGTCGAGGGCGTCGGCGGCCACCGACGGGTCCTCGGTCACCGGGACCATGCAGACGCCGCCGTTCCCGCCGAGCAGGCCGAGGACGTCGTCCGGGAGTTCCCGGAGCTCCTCCGGTTCCGCCCGGGTCAGCAGGACCGGGGCCCTGGTGAGCGAGAGGGTCCGGCGGACCGACTCGGGGTCGGCGCCGGAGAGGTCCACGACGAGGCCCAGGCGGTTCATCTCCCGTACGGCCTCGCGGGCGAAGCCGTCGAACCGGGTGAGGTTGACCGCCCGTACCCCGAGCGCGTGGTACGCGCGCAGCGCGGCGATCGAGCCGGCCACCGCGGACCAGCTCACCGGCCCCAGGACCGCCGCGACCCGGCCGCAGTTGACGGCGTGGGCCATCTCGGCCGTCGTCTGCGCGAGGCGCAGGTCCTCGGGGCAGGCGGCGACGAGCGCACGGATCCCGTCGATCCGGCGCAGCGTGCCGATGACGCCCTCGTCGGGTGGGGTCCGCAGCGACCAGAGCTGTGCGGCGACCTCCGCCGCCCGCACCGGCGGAAGGTCCTCGGGGTCGAAGACCAGGGGTGGTTCGGTGTGCCCCTCGACGACGGGCTGGGCGGCGAGCAGTGCCTGCGCACGGGTCGACTCGTCGAGACGCAGTGGCTGTTCGGGGGAGTCGAGCTCACCGGATGCGGCGCCGGTGTGCTCGACGGTGAAGGGATGGTGATCTTCCAGATCTGCCATGGCGTAACAACTCCGAACTGAACGAGGCAGTACCGCCCACCGTGACAGCCCCGCCCTCGCCCGGCGCGGCAGCCTGCTCCATTCGGGTGAGTGCGCCCACGGATGCACGAAGGCCCCGCCGAAGCGGGGCCTTGGCCGACCGACCGTCAGGACACGGGTGTGTCGAGGGAGTCGAGCGTCGCGTTCGACGGGCCGCGGCGCGCGCTGACGTCGCGGGAGACCGCTTCCGCGTCGCGGAGCGTGCGGACCGCGTTGGACCAGGTCAGTTTCGCGAGGTCGGCGTGGGACCAGCCGCGGTGGAGGAGCTCGGCGATCAGGTTCGGGTAGCCCGCGACGTCGTCGAGGCCGGCCGGGGTGAACGCCGTGCCGTCGTAGTCGCCGCCGATGCCGATGTGGTCGACGCCGGCCACCTCGCGCATGTGGTCGAGGTGGTCCGCCACCGTCGCCGCCGTGGCGATCGGGCGCGGGTTCTCCGCCTCGAAGGCGCGGTGCAGCTTCATCGCCTCGGCGGTGGTGTCGAGGTGGTGGAAGCCGTGCGCCCGCAGGTTCTCGTCCGCCCGGGCCGTCCACTCCACCGCAGCGGGCAGGATGAACTTCGGTACGAACGTGGCCATCGCGACCCCGCCGTTCGCGGGCAGCAGCGCGAGCACGTCGTCCGGGATGTTGCGCGGGTGGTCGCAGACCGCGCGGGACGAGGAGTGCGAGAAGACCACCGGCGCGACGGTGGTGGCGAGCGCGTCCCGCATCGTCGTCGCCGCGACGTGGCTGAGGTCGACGAGCATGCCGATCCGGTTCATCTCCCGGACGACCTCCTGGCCGAAGGACGAGAGCCCGCCGACGCCCGGCTCGTCGGTCGCCGAGTCCGCCCACGGGGTGTTGTCGTTGTGCGTGAGCGTCATGTAGCGCACGCCCAGGGTGTGCAGCGCGCGCAGCGTGGCGAGGGAGTTGTTGATGGAGTGGCCGCCCTCGGCGCCCTTGAGCGAGGCGATACGGCCCTGCTTCCGCGCCGCCTCCATGTCGTCGGCGGTCAGGGCGGGGGCGAGCTGGTCCGCGTACCGCTCCAGGAGCTGGTCGACGATGTCGATCTGCTCCAGGGTGGCGCTGACCGCGTCGTCCCCGGTCAGCGTGGTGGAGACGTACACCGACCAGAACTGCGCGCCGACCCCGCCGGCGCGCAGCCGGGCGAGGTCGGTGTGGAGGGCGCCGGTCTGGTCGGCGGCGATGTCGAGCTTGTCGAGGTCGTAGCGCACGTGCTGGCGCAGCGCCCAGGGGAGGTCGTTGTGGCCGTCGACGACGGGGTGGTCCGCCAGTAGTTCGAGAGCCTCGGCGAGGCGTTCCGCCGCGCTCGTACCCGTAAGCCCGCTCACTTCGCGAAGCCGAACGACTCCGAGCCCTCGACCTTGGCGCGCAGGCGCTTGCCCTTCTCGGTCGCCTGGTCGTTCAGCTCCTGCTGGAACTCCCGCATGCGGCCGAGGAGTTCGGCGTCGTACGCGGCGAGGATCCGGGCCGCGAGCAGGCCCGCGTTGCGCGCGCCGCCCACCGAGACCGTGGCCACCGGCACGCCCGCCGGCATCTGCACGATGGAGAGCAGCGAGTCCATGCCGTCGAGGTACTTCAGCGGGACCGGCACGCCGATGACCGGCAGCGGGGTCACCGAGGCGAGCATGCCCGGGAGGTGGGCGGCGCCGCCCGCGCCCGCGATGATCGCCTTGAGCCCGCGGTCGGCGGCCTGCTCGCCGTACGCGATCATCTCGCGCGGCATCCGGTGGGCGGAGACGACGTCGACCTCGTACGCGATCTCGAACTCGTCCAGGGCCTGGGCCGCGGCCTCCATGACGGGCCAGTCGGAGTCGGATCCCATGACGATGCCTACGACGGGGCTCACAGGGCTCATTCGGTGATCGTTCCTCGCAGATAACCGGCGGCGTGACGGGCGCGCTCCAGCACCTCGTCCAGGTCGTCGCCGTAGGTGTTGACGTGGCCGACCTTACGGCCGGGCTTCACGTCCTTGCCGTACATGTGGATCTTGAGCTGGGGGTCCCGGGCCATGCAGTGCAGGTACGCGTAGTACATGTCCGGGTAGTCGCCGCCCAGCACGTTGCACATGACCGTCCACTTCGCGCGCGGGCGGGGATCGCCCAGCGGGAGGTCGAGGACGGCGCGGACGTGGTTGGCGAACTGCGAGGTGATCGCCCCGTCCTGGGTCCAGTGGCCGGAGTTGTGCGGGCGCATGGCGAGCTCGTTGACGAGGATCCGGCCGTCGCGCGTCTCGAACAGCTCGACGGCCAGGTGACCGACGACGTCGAGCTCCTTGGCGATCCGCAGCGCGAGCTCCTGGGCCTGGCCGGCCAGCTCGGCCGACAGGTTCGGCGCGGGCGCGATCACGGTGTCGCAGACGCCGTCGACCTGCTGGGACTCGACCACCGGGTAGGCGACGGCCTGGCCGTGCGGGGAGCGGACGATGTTCGCGGCGAGCTCGCGCGTGAAGTCGACCTTCTCCTCGGCGAGGACCCGGACGCCCGCGCGGAACGGGTCGCGCGCGTCCTCTTCCGTACGGACGAACCAGACGCCCTTGCCGTCGTACCCGCCGCTCACCGTCTTGAGGATGATCGGGAAGCCGCCTACCTCGGCCGCGAAGGCCGCCGCGTCCGCCGGGTCGGCGACGATGCGGTGGCGGGGGCTCGGCGCCCCGATCTCGTCGAGCTTGGCGCGCATCACCCCCTTGTCCTGGGCGTGCACCAGGGCGGCGAGCCCGGGGCGGACGACGACGCCGTCCTCCTCCAGGGCGCGCAGGTGCTCCGCGGGGACGTGCTCGTGATCGAAGGTGATCACGTCACAGCCGCGCGCGAAGTCACGCAGCGTAGTCAGGTCGCGATAGTCGCCGAGAACGACCTCGCTCACCACCTGCGCCGCCGAGTCCTGCGGGGTGTCACTGAGCAGCTTGAACTGGATGCCGAGGGGGATGCCCGCCTCGTGGGTCATACGGGCGAGCTGACCGCCACCGACCATGCCGACTACCGGGAACGTCACCCTCTTAGGGTATCCGCACGATGCGTGGAGCCTCCCCCGCCTGTGGTTTACGACAGCGGAGCTCGATTTTCCGTGGTTTGCAATCTCCCCGGGCGGGTCACTGATGGGCTGGTTAGCATGGCGTGGTTGACGAAACCGAACGGACGGGACTGAGCGATCACCATGAGTGAACGAAGCGCACTACGTGTGCGGCTTGACCGGCTCACGCGTGAGTTCGCCAAGTTCGGCGCGGTCGGTGGAATCGGCCTGCTGGTGGACCTCGGGGTCTTCAACCTGGTCCGGCATCTCACGGACCTGCCCGTGGTCCGGGCCAGCATCATCGCCACGGTGGTGGCGATCGGCTTCAACTACCTGGGCTTCCGGTACTTCACGTACCGGGACCGGGACAAGAGCAGCCGGACGAAGGAGCTGACGCTCTTCCTGCTGTTCAGCGTGGCGGGCCTGGTGATCCAGAACGGGATCCTCTACGCGGCGACGTACGGCTTCGGCTGGGACACCCCGCTGCAGAGCAACGTCTTCAAGTTCCTCGGGATCGGTGTCGCGACGCTGTTCCGCTTCTGGTCGTACCGGACGTGGGTGTTCCGGACACTGCCGGCCCGCGAGGCCGTGCAGTCCGCCGAATCGTTCCTGGAGCAGGCGCAGGCGCCTCAGCAGGCGCCTCAGCAGACGCCTCGGCAGACGCCGCCCAGGCAGGCGACGCGGAAGCAGCCGGACCGGGTGCGGTAGCGCGGTTTCTCATCGGACCGGGCGTTCCCGGGCCGCCTCGTCCGCTCGGCCCCTGACCTCGCGGCTCAGGAAGAGCGCGAAGACCGGGGGCTGCTGCTGGAGCAGTTCGAGCCGTCCGCCGTCGGCCTCCGCGAGGTCCCGGGCGACGGCCAGTCCGATGCCGGTGGAGCTGCGGCCGCTGACGGCCCGCTCGAAGATCCGGGCGCCGAGGTCGGCGGGGACACCGGGGCCCTCGTCGGTGACCTCGATCACGGACTGGTTGCCGGTGACCCGGGTGCGGAGGGCGACGGTGCCGCCGCCGTGCATCAGGGAGTTCTCGATCAGCGCGGCGAGCACCTGGGCGACGGCCCCCGGGGTGCCGACCGCGCGCATGCCCTGCTTGCCCGAGTGGACGATGGCGCGGCCCGCGCTGCGGTAGGCGGGGCGCCACTCCTCGATCTGCTGCTTGATGACCTCGTCGAGGTCGAAGGCGAGGGCGGAGCCGGTGCGGGGGTCGCGGGAGTTCGTGAGCAGCCGCTCGACGACGTCGGTGAGCCGCTCGACCTGCGTGAGCGCGATCGTCGCCTCCTCCTTGACGGTGTCGAGGTCGTCGGCGACGGCGACCTCCTCCAGGCGCATGGAGAGCGCGGTGAGGGGCGTACGGAGCTGGTGCGAGGCGTCGGCGGCGAGCCGGCGCTCGGCGGTGAGCATCCGGGCGATCCGCTCGGCGGAGGCGTCGAGGACGTCGGCGACCCGGTCGAGCTCGGGCACTCCGTACCGCTTGTGGCGGGGTCGCGGGTCGCCGGAGCCGAGGCGCTCGGCGGTCTCGGCGAGGTCCGTGAGCGGGGAGGTCAGCCGGTTCGCCTGGCGTACGGCGAGGAGGACGGCGGCGATGACGGCGAGCAGGGCGACGGCGCCGATGATCAGGAGGGTGCGGCCGACCTCGCTGGTGATCGTGGAGCGGGACTCCTCGACGGTCACCGTCTCACCGCGCTCGCCCTCGGCCGTGCCGCGGATGACGCTGCCTTCGGGGCGGGTGCCGATCTCGATGGGGGCGCGGCCGGGGATCTCGATCAGGGCGTACCGCTTGGCGCCGCTCTGCTCGGCGAGGATGTCCGGGTTGACCGGCTCCCCGCCGAAGAGCCGGCTGTCGACGATGGACACGAGCCGCACGGCCTCGGAGTCGACGCGCTCCTGGGCGCTGGAGGAGATGGTGCGCGTCTCGACGATGACGAGGGAGACCCCGAACACGGCGATGACGACGAGGACCACGGCGAGGGTGGAGTTGATCAGACGACGACGCACGGGGCCCTCCGGGCGGGCGGGGTACGAGGGACTTCCCCGAGCCTACGGGGCGGTGCCCCCCACTCCCCGATATGGGCAGCTGCCCCCTGGGGCGGTCCGCCTGCTCGAGCGGAGCCGAGAACTTGGGGGAGGGTGAGCGAAACAGGACGGCGCACTCGCCGAGCCCGGCCACGTCATGGCCTACACCGGCGGCGGCCAGCACGCCCTGATGCAGCCTCGCCGGATGCGAGTGCCGGCGGCGCCGTCCGGCGTCATGCCCACTGGCAACACCACGGCGTCGGGGAAGCCGGGCACCCGGAAGGCCACGTGGTGGGACCACACGGGCCCGCTCGCCGTGGTGTTCGCGGGCGGCCCCGACGGCAGCCGGGGTGACCTCGTGCTCCCGGTGCGTATCCCGCAGCAGCCGGGCCAGTGGGCCCGCGTCGAACACTTCCTCGCGAACCCCGGCCGCTGGCACAAGGTCGATCTTGTGCGTCGTCGCAAGGCGTGCGCGCCGGGCGGCTGGGTGTATGAGGCGCACCTGATGATCCTTGGCCCCGGGTACACCTCCCCCGCCGCACGGGACATGCGCGAGCAGGCCGCCGAGATGGGCAGGATCGGCGGCGTGGACGGCAACGTCTCCAACGTCTCGATCGTCTCCATGCCCGCCAGCTTGGACCCCGCCGACGGCACCCCGGCCTCCACCGAGATCACCCTCAGCCCTGAGGAACAGGCGCTGCTGGAGCGGGAAGCGAAGAAGAGGCGCGGCCGTGCGCGAGCGCTGGAGCGCTCCCGCCGGGCGACGAACACCGAGCAGTACGGGCTGTCGAAGAAGCAGATCCGCAGGGCGGAGCAGCGGGCGGCCAAGGGCCTGGAGCCCAAGGCCGTCAGCGTTCCGGGTGGTGCTCGCGCTGCCCGCGTCGACGGGGTGCCGAAGCAGGCGTTCCGCCGAGACCGGATCTCTACCGGCTACCGGATGCTGCGCGCCCGCCGGGCAGAAGCCGCCGTATCGGCCGCCGAGCACCGCCGCCACCGCGCCCGCCTCCTCGCCCGGCAGATCATCGCCGCCCACGGCCCCGTGCTCGTGGTCGAGGACTGCGACATCCGCACCTGGTACCGGCTGTGGGGAAAGCGCCTGTCCCAGACCACCCCCGGCCTGCTGATCTCGGCCCTTGAGCGCGAGTGCCAGGCAGCGGGCGGCCGTCTCGTACGGGCCTCCACCTGGTCCACCGCACTGTCTCAGCACTGCCTGTGCGGCGAGCGCGTGAAGAAGACCCTCCGCGACCGTGAGCACAAGTGCATCGCGTGCGGCCTCGCCGGGAAACGCGACCTCGTGTCCGCCGCCCTCGCCGCGTTCGTCCGCTTCGCCGACGTGGACGACCCCAAGACCGCGTACCTGGACACCACCGCGTCCCGGCACGCACAGATCGTTTTCGCCCAAGGGCTGGAAGAAGCCCTGCGGGAGTCAACCGCACCGAGCCAGAACACCGTTCGCGGTGCTGGTCATGCGGCAGTCCCACGGCAACGCCGTGCGACCTCTGCTCCCCGAACCGCCGGACGACGGTCCCGAGCAACCCCGGATGAGACACGCCCCGTGCGTGACCACGCCGGAAAGCCCGGACACCGCCCCGGCCGCAACCCGCAGCTCACCCTCTGGTGAATTGCGGATCAAGTCTTAGCTCTTCTCGAAGCGGAAGCCGACGCCTCGGACCGTGGCGATGTAGCGCGGGTTCGCCGCGTCGTCGCCGAGCTTCTTGCGGAGCCAGGAGATGTGCATGTCCAGCGTCTTCGTCGAGGACCACCACGTCGTGTCCCAGACCTCCCGCATCAGCTGGTCGCGGGTGACCACCCGGCCCGCGTCGCGGACCAGGACGCGAAGGAGGTCGAACTCCTTCGCCGTGAGCTGGAGCTCCTCCTCGCCCATCCACGCGCGGTGCGACTCGACGTCGATGCGGACGCCGTGCGTCGCGGGAGCGACCGCCGGCTCCGTGGCGCCGCGCCGGAGCAGGGCCCGGACCCGGGCAAGGAGCTCGGCGAGCCGGAACGGCTTCGTCACGTAGTCGTCGGCGCCCGCGTCGAGCCCCACCACCGTGTCGACCTCGTCGGCCCGCGCGGTCAGGACCAGGATCGGAACCGTGTGCCCCTCGGAGCGCAGCCGCCGGGCGACCTCCAGGCCGTCCATACCGGGCAGCCCGAGATCGAGCACCACGAGGTCGACGCCGCCCTGGAGTCCGGCGTCGAGCGCGGTCGGCCCGTCCTCCCGCACCTCGACCTCGTACCCCTCTCTGCGCAGCGCGCGGGCCAGCGGCTCCGAGATGGATGCGTCGTCCTCGGCGAGCAGTACACGGGTCATGGGGTGATGGTAGTCCGCGCCGCCGACGCCCCGGGGCTTGATCCACAGGCTTACCCCGGCCCCTGTGGATCAGGGAGGCCATCCTGCTGATGACCTTCGAATAGTGATCGTTGGTTCCTTCGTCACCTGTGATCCATCTCTCAAGTCCTTCCAATTCAGTCACTGTGGTGTCGTAAGGTGTCGAGAAGTCTGTAGAGGTAAACGGGGACCTTTGGCTCGCTAAACACGCCAAGGGTCTCTTTTCTGCACAAGGTCGGCATCGCCAACCTTGAGGACAGTGAATGACCTGTGGGCCGGGTTCCGGGACGCGATGACGCGGACCGGGGCGTGGATCCCGGCGGGGTGCGACCGCTCCCCACCGGTGCCGGCCTCCCCCACCGGGCGCACCACGCTCACAAGGCGCGCGTCCCGACAGAGCAAGGATCGACATGGCGTCCAGCCTGACGACGGCTTCCGCCGGAACCCCTGGTTCCGAGAAGACGTTCCTCGGCCACCCCCGCGGCCTGGCCACCCTCTTCTTCACCGAGATGTGGGAGCGCTTCTCCTACTACGGCATGAGGGCTCTCCTCGTCCTGTACCTGGTCTCCGGAGGCGCGGACGCCGCGACCGGCAGCCAGGGCGGCGGCCTCGCGATGACGGCGGCCACGGCGACGGCGATCTACTCCGTCTACGTCTCGATGGTCTACCTGATGGCCATGCCGGGCGGCTGGTTCGGTGACCGCGTCTGGGGCGCGCGCAAGACCGTCACGATCGCCGGTTTCGTGATCATGGCCGGTCACGCCTCGCTCGCCATCCCGGGCCAGGCGATGTTCTTCGTCGGCCTGGCGCTCGTCGCCGTGGGTTCCGGTCTGCTGAAGGCCAACATCTCCACGATGGTCGGCCACCTCTACAACGGTCCTGAGGACCCGCGCCGCGACGGTGGCTTCACCCTCTTCTACATCGGCATCAACCTCGGTGCGTTCATCGCCCCGTTCGCCGTCGGCACCCTGGGCGAGAAGGTCAACTGGCACCTCGGCTTCGCCCTCGCCGCCGTCGGCATGGGCCTCGGCCTCGCCTGCTTCCTGGCCTTCACGAAGGGCCTGAGCCCGACGAGCAGCGTCGTCCCGAACCCGCTCTCCGCCGAGGAGAAGAAGCGGATCCTGGTCAAGGCCTCGCTCGTCGTCGCGCTCGCCGCCGTCTTCTACGGTGTCATCGTCGGCCTCGACGTCTTCACCCTGAACTGGGCCCTGGTTCCGCTCACCCTCGCCGGTCTGCTCATCCCGATCGCCGTCCTCGTCCGCATCAAGCGCGACAAGGACCTCGACAAGACCGAGCAGTCGAAGATGAACGGCTACATCTGGTTCTTCGTCGCCGCCGCCATCTTCTGGATGATCTACGACCAGGGTGGCTCGACCCTGTCGCTGTTCGCCGACGACAAGACCGGCTCGATCTTCGGCTTCGACCCGTCCGCCACCTGGTACCAGTCGCTCAACCCCATGTTCGTCATGGCGCTGGCCCCGGTCTTCGCCTACCTGTGGCTGTGGCTGGCTCGTAAGAACCAGGAGCCGAACACCATCGTGAAGTTCGCGATGGGCCTGGTCCTGGTCGGCGCGTCCTTCTTCGTCTTCATCGTCCCGATGAGCATGGCGGGCGACGGCACGATGGTCTCCCCGATGTGGCTCGTCTCGATCTACATGATCCAGACCATCGGTGAGCTCTGCCTCTCCCCCGTCGGCCTCTCCGTCACCACGAAGATGGCGCCGAAGAAGTACGCCTCCCAGATGATGGGTGTCTGGTTCCTCGCCGTCACCGCCGGTGACTGCACCACGGGTCTGCTCTCGCTGGCCGGTGTGGACCTCAACGGGACAGGGATCATCGCCCTGCAGGCGACCCTCGCCGTCGGTGCCGGTCTCGCGGTCTACATGTACCGCAAGAAGGTCCAGGCGATGATGGGCGGCGTGCACTGACGCGCCCCGCTGCACCTGCTGTACCTGCTCTACGTGCCTGAGGGCCGCCGCACCTGTTTCGGTGCGGCGGCCCTCAGCCGTTTCGTACCGGTGTCAGCGCCGCAGCTTCGCCCACGGGGTGAACGTGAACACCGCGCCGCCGAGCAGGATCACCGTGCCGGCGACCAGGGCGAGCGCGCGCAGGGCGCCGTCGTCCTCGGCACCGGTGTTGGCGAGCCCGCCGGATCCGCCGTCGCCGGAGCCGCCGCCGGCCGCCGCGTCACCGCCTCCCACCGCGCCGCCGTCCACCTTGGACGTGTCGAGCTCCAGCGAGGCCTGGACCGCGCCCTTGACCTGGCAGGGGATCACGATCGGCGAGCCGCCGAGCGAGACGTTGATGGTCAGGGTGCCGGGGCTGAGCGTGGACTTGCCGTTCGCGCCGGGCTTGTACGTGCCCTTCATGTCCGGCAGGTCGACCGGCTTGCCCTGCTCCAGCGGGGCGGCGTTGGCCGGACCCTCGACCTTGACCGTGCCGCTGTCGGCGCCGCCGAGCTTGACCGCCATCGACGGCTTGAGCGCGCCGGCCGGCAGCGGGGCCGGGCTGTCCATGACGCCCTTCGCGGTCCTGACCGTGAGCTCGTAGTCACCGCCGCTCTTCTTGGCGTTGATGGTCACCTTCGAGGTGATGTTCGCCGGTCCGGGCGACTGGCAGGAGAACTGGACCGCCACTTCCTTGCCCGGGAAGTCGGTCTGCCCACCGCCGCCTCCCGAAGTGCTTCCTCCGGAGGACGTACTGCCGCCCGAGGTGGTGCTGCCGCCCGAAGTGGTGGTCGAGCCGCCGGACGTCGTACCGCCGCTCGTGGAGCCGCCGCCCCCCGTCACCGTGATCTTCGCGGCGACCGGTACCGCCTCCTTCGGCGCGCACTTCGTGTCCGTCGACATCGGCTTCGAGACGTTGATGTTGTACTTGTCCGGCGTCAGCGTGATCTCGCCGGCCTTCTCCAGCTTCAGCTTGCCCTTCATGTCCGGCAGCTTCATCGGGCTGTTCTTCGGGATCGGCGGGTTCTGCCGCGGTCCCTCCATGGCGAGCGTGCCGCTCGCCGCGCCGCCGACCTTGATCGTGCCGGTCGGCTTGACCGTGTCCTTCTCCAGGTCGAGGACGTCGGGGTTCTTGGACGCGGCCTCGACCGTCTTCCAGACGACCTCGATCTCGTCGCCGACCTTCGCCGTCGCCGGCGCGGTGATCTCCACCTTCGTGGTGCCCTGCACCGGGGGGAGACCGGAGATGGACGGCGGAATGCACTCGGTCTTGAACGAGACCTCGGCCGCCTGGGCGGGGCTGGCGGCCAGCAGGATCCCCGCGCCGCCGAGCATCAGCGCGACTCCCGCCGCGCTCATCCTCCGTTGCGTGCTCACTGATGTCCCTTCGTCGTCGGGCTGATCTCTGACGGTGCGGACGGTGCGGAGTCCGGGGTGAACCACGGCAGGACCGTGGTGGCTGTGGGTTCGTCCCGCGCGGGCGCGGGGCCGGTTTCGGGGGTACGTACGAGAGCGCGGCGGCGGCCTCGGTGTCCGGAGCGGGACCCGGCGGCGCCGCCCGGGCGGACCCGGTCGACCACGGCCATCCCGATCCGGAAGAGGGCGGCCGGCACGACGACGGCGAGCAGCAGCCAGAAGAGCGTCACGCCCCACGGCCGGCCGACGCCCCACGGCTGGTCGACCAGGACCTTGCCGGCGTACTTCACCGACACCTCGTAGTCGCCGTACGCGCCCGCCGTCAGTTCGACGGGCAGCCTGATCTGGGCCTTCTCTCCGGCCTTGATCGTGCCGCGCCACTGCCGTTCCTCGTACTGCGGCGAGAAGACGCCATGGCTGGTACCGACCTGGAAGACCGGGTCCTTGACGGGGGTCTGGCCGAGGTTGCCGACGGTGAAGGCGACCTCGCGGCGGGCGGGCGCGCCGAACCAGACGAGGACGCCGCTGGAGCCTTCGAGGCGTACGGAGGCGAGGACGGCGAGCCTGCCGGTGCCGGAGGCCTCGGGCAGCGGGGCGGTCGGATGGCCGGCGACCGTGAACGCCACGTCCACCACGTCCTGCTGGCCGGTGACCCCGGCGACGTGCACGACGCAGGGGCAGGGCTTGGGCGGCTCGGCCACCGGCATCTTCTGGCTGAAGGCGCCCTTGGCGTCGACGGTGGCGGCGCGGCCGAGGGTGTTGGCGCAGGAGTTGGTGCCACCGATGACGCCCTTCCCGGGCTCGCCCTGACCGCAGATCAGCAGCATGAGCAGCGCGCCGGGCTTCCACCCGGCCCCGCTCACGGTGATCTCGCCGCCCTTGCCGCCCTCGCTCTGCGACAGCGCGACGGTCGGCCCGGACGCCCGCGCCCGGGCGGCGGACGCCTGTGCCGCGGACGCCTGGGCTGCGGACGCCTGGGCCGCGGACGCCTGGGCGGCGGGCGGGAGCAGGGCGAGCACCAGGACGGCCAGCACCGCCCCGACGGCCGCGACCGCGCGTCGTCCCGTACCGCTCGTTCTCATCGGTCCGCTCCTGCCGTCACGTCCACCAACTGGGGTTCCTCCACGGGGAGTCCGGGCTCTTCGGTGGCCCGGGTGCGGCGTCTTCGGTTGGCGAGCACGGCCGCTCCCGCCGCCGCGAGGAGCGCGCCCGCACCGGCGGCCACGGCGCCCGTCGACACGAAGACGCGCTCGGCGTGCGCCTCCGAAGCCGTCGCGCCGGGGGCGGTCGCGCGGACGGTGAGCGTGACCGCGTCGAGGGCGGGCGCCTCGGGCCAGGGTTCGGTGCGGGTGGCGCGTTCGCCGGGGCGGAGGGTGAGCGGCAGGGGCCGGGAGGGGCGGTCGAGGACCGTCCCGAAGGCGCCGTCGGCGCGCACGGACAGGCTCGGCGCGAGAACCGTGCTGCCCCGGTTGACCAGGGTGTAGCGCAGGGTGCCCGAGGCGTCGAGCCGTACGTTCTCGACGGTGAGCGCGGCCAGGCTCGGCCCGCTCACCCGCAGATGCACCGGCACCCGTACCGCGCGCCCGCCGGCCGTCACGGTCACCGTGCCCCGGTGGTCGCCGGGGGCGGTGTCACCGGTCACGGTGACCGCGAACGGCACGTCCGCCCGGGTCCGTGCCGGTACCGTCACCGTCCGCGCGGCGAAGGCGAGCGGGGTGCCCTGCCCGTCGAGCCGTACCGTGAGCGGGCGCGCGCCCGGGTTGCTCACCGAGAGGGTGTCCTCCAGGACGCTGCCCGCCGCGCCTTCGAGGTAGACGTACGGGCGCCCCCGAGCCGCCCCGGCCGCCCCTGCCGTCCACTCGGAGACCGGCGCGGGCGCCGCCGCCACCGCTCCGAGCAGCGCGGCGACGGCGGTCACGGTCCCGGCCCACGCCCCCCGCATCAGCGTGCCGTGCGCCGGGTGAGCCAGAGCACGCCGGCCGCGCCGGTCAGGAGCACCGTGCCGCCCAGCGTGCCGAGGGCCGTCGCGGAGTCGAGCGGACCGGTCTTCGGCAGCTCGTCCCCACCGGCCGGCGCCTGGCCGCCCTCGTCCGGGACCGAGGAGTCGCCGGCTGCCGTGACGTCCAGTTCGAGCGAGGGCGCGGGGTTGTTCTTCGGCGTGCAGGTCGCCGCGTCCATGCCGAGCGCGTGGACGGTGAGCAGCCCGGCCGTGAAGGTCACCTTGCCGCTCTTCTCCGGCGTGTACGTGCCCGTCAACTGCCCGATCTTGATGGGCGTGTCGGGCGGGATGGCCGCCGTGTTCGGCGTCCCCTTGACCTTCACCGTCCCCGTGTCGGCGCCGCCGAGCTTCAGCTCGGCGCGCGGGGTCATGACGCCCTTGGGCAGCTCGATCGGGCTGTCCGAGACGCCCTTCTCGAAGGACATGGTGATCGTGTACGCGGAGCCGTTCTTGACGGCCTTGATGTCGACGGGCGAGACCGCGCTCTTGGGCCCGATCTTCGTCTCGCAGGCGTAGTTCACGTCGACCACGGTCGCGTGCGCGGCGGGGGCGGAGGCCAGGACCGCCGAGCCCGCCACCGCCGCTGCCAGCGTGAGCGCTGTTCTCCTCCGGTACGGCACGATCCAAGCACCCCTCACGGCGAAGTTACTGACGGCACATCAGATTGCGCGTCAAGGTACGCCTGGGGCGTGGAGGAGGGAAGACAAAGGGAAGACCGAAAAGCGCCCGGCTCCGGGCGCCGCCATCGGGTCCGTACGTAAGTACTAGGCGGGCGCGGCCAGTTCGGCCCAGACCGTCTTGCCGGGGGCGCCTGCCGTGCGCTCGATGCCCCAGTCGAGGCAGAGCCGCTGCACGATGAACATGCCGTGCCCGCCGGGCCGCGCCGCGCGGTGCGGGGTGCGCGGGGCGGGCTGACCGGCGCCCCGGTCGGTGACTTCGAGGCGCAGCACCTTGGTCCGGCGCAGCACGCGCAGCGTCTCGGGGCCCTCGGCGTGCAGGCACGCGTTGGTCACCAGCTCGGAGACGACGAGCAGGACGTCCTCGGCGGCGGCCCGGGCGTCGGCGGTCGCGGCCGGCAGCCAGCCCCAGTCGTAGAGCGCGGTCCTGGTGAAGTCGCGGGCGAGCGGAACCGTGCCGCTGGTGGCGCCGAGCGCGAGCGTACGTACGTCGAGCACGCCGGCGTCCACGACGGGACCCACCGACTCCTCGATCTTCCTGCCACCGGCAGCAGTGTCCATCAGCGCTTCACCTCACCGATTCACCAGACGGATTCACCAGACAACGGACGAAACCGGGGCTCTCCTGCCCGGTACTCCCCCGACAACACGTGCCGCGTTCAGTCGGGCAGCGCCGCCGCGAGCGTTTGGTGCACGGTGAAGACGACGTCCGCACCGGTGATCTCGAAGACCCTGGCCACCACCGGCCGCATCCCCGCCAGATGGACCCCGCCCCCCGCGGCGTCGGCCTTCAGCCGGGCCCCGAGGAGCACGTTGAGTCCGGTGGAGTCGCAGAAGTCGAGCTGTGAGCAGTCGACGACGAGCCGTGACCGGCCCGCGTCGAGCGCGCGGTCGAGTGGCGCACGCAACACGTCGGCCGTGTGGTGATCGAGCTCACCCACCGGAGTGAGGACCTCGCTCGCCCCCACGGTGCGGACCTCGACCCGCAGCCGCCCTGGCTGCGCGCTGCCGATGTGCTGGCGGTCCATGCCCGTGCCTCTTCTCGCTCTCGCGGATGCCGGTTGACGTGCCTCGAACCATACAAGCGCAGCGCCACCGCTTGCACCCAAGGACCGCTACATACTCCAGCAAACCGGACAATTGACACTTGCAACCTTGCACGTCGAGCAGGTAGGGCTAGTAAGGAACAGTTGAAACGTCCGGCTTGGAGGCGCCGCAAACCGCAGCAGGAAGAAACGATGGAGGAGACCATGTCACCCCGGCTCGACGCCCCGCGTACCCCCCACGACGCGCCGTCGACAGCAGTAACTCCGCCCCCCACCACCGAAGACCTTCCCGGGATCGCGCAGACCCCCACCTTCGCGCAGATCCCCGAGATCGGGCCCTTCGACCAGGTCGACCCGCTGGACGCGCGGGCGCTGTCGAAGACGCTCTTCGCCCGGCTCGACGCCCTCGAAGAGGGCACCCACGAGTACGCGTACGTCCGCAACACCCTGGTCGAACTGAACCTCGCCCTGGTGAAGTTCGCCGCCTCCCGGTTCCGCTCCCGCAGCGAGCCCATGGAGGACATCATCCAGGTCGGGACGATCGGCCTCATCAAGGCCATCGACCGTTTCGAGCTGGCCCGGGGCGTCGAGTTCCCCACCTTCGCGATGCCGACCATCGTCGGCGAGATCAAGCGCTTCTTCCGCGACACCTCGTGGTCCGTGCGCGTTCCGCGAAGGCTCCAGGAGCTCCGCCTCGACCTCGCCAAGGCCGGCGACGAACTGGCCCAGCGACTCGACCGCGCCCCCACGGTCGGCGAACTCGCCGAAGAGCTCCACCTGAGCCGCGACGAGGTCGTCGAGGGCATGGCCGCCAGCAACGCGTACACCGCGAGCTCGCTGGACGCCCAGCCCGAGGAGGACGACGGCGAGGGCGCCCTCGCCGACCGGATCGGCTACGAGGACCACGGCCTGGAGGGCATCGAGTACATCGAGTCCCTCAAGCCGATGATCGCCTCGCTGCCGCCCCGTGACCGGCAGATCCTCTCCCTCCGGTTCGTCGCCGGCATGACCCAGTCGGAGATCGGCGAGGAACTGGGCATCTCCCAGATGCACGTCTCCCGGCTGCTCGCCCGGACGCTGACCCGGCTGCGCAAGGGGCTGACGCTGGAGGAGTGACCGCTCCTCTTCCCCCTCCGCACCAACTGACCTGTGGAAAGGGCCCGTTCCGCGCCGGACGGGCCCTTCCGCGTTATTGACGGGTCGCCCGGAATGGGACACATTGAGGCCGGGGTTCAGGGGGGAATCGCATGGTTTCTGCGTACGCGGAACTGGAAGAGCGCATGCGCGGCCGGCTCGGGGGCAGAGAGTGCCTCCACGTGCCGTCGTGCCGCTTCGGTCTCTATCTCGCGCTGCGCCACTGGTGCGCGCCCGGCGGCCGGGTCCTGATGTCGCCGGTCAACGACGACGTGATCTTCTTCGTGGTGCTCGCCGCCGGGCTGCGCCCGGTCCAGGCGCCGCTGGATCCGCGCGACGGCTCGATCGACCTGGCCGCCGTGCCCGAGTCCGTCTGGCGCGGCCTCTCCGCCGTGCTCACCACCAATCTGTACGGGAATCCCGACCCGGCGCCCGAACTGCGCGCCCGCTGCGAGGCGTCGGGCATCCCGCTCCTGGAGGACGCGGCCCACGCCATCGGCTCGCGGGTCGGCGGCCGCCCGGTCGGCAGCTGGGGCGAGGCGTCGGTCTTCAGCCTCTCCAAGCACACCGGGGCGAAGACCGGCGGCTTCCTGACCTTCGCCGACCCGGCCCAGCGGGGCGAACTGGCGGCCGCGCGGGACGAGTTGCTGCACCCGTCCCGTACGGCCTCCGAACTCGCCTATCTCGTACGGCCGTACGCCGAGGCCACCGTCCGCGCGCTGCGCCTGGTGAAGGCCGCGCACGCCACGCTGCGGCTGCTCGGGCGGGAGGAGCGTGCGGAGATCCGGATGCCGTTGCGGGCGGGCGAGTTGAAGCAGGCGCTCGCCGCCGCGCCGGGGCTCGCGCCCTTCCACTCCTGGGTCCGCGTCGACATGCACGACTACCGCCTCGGCGCGGGCACGGTCCGGGTGCGCCGTACGGGACGTCTCCTCGCCCGCCTGGACGCCACGCTCGCCGCGCACCGGGCGGGTACGGAGCGGCTGGCGGCGAGCGAGTGGGGGGCGGGGGCGGAGGGGGGCCGGCCGGGGGCCGGTCCGGACGGGGTCCAGCCGCTCTTCCGGGTGCCGCTGCTCGTCGACGACCGGGACGCGGCGATCGCCGCGCTGGCCCGCCGCCGGATCGTGACCGGTTACCTGTACGACCCGCCGCTCGACACGTACGCGGGCGAACTCTTCACCGACCCCTCCCCCGACCCGGAACCGGCGGCCTGGTTCGCCCGCCACGCTCTTCCGGTGGACCCGAGACGGGCGGACGAGGTGATCGGGGTGCTGCGCGCGGCGGGCGTCCGGCCGGTGCGGTACGGCGACCGTGGCTGAGGCCGTCGGGCTGCGCGGGAAGACCACGGAGGCCGCCGCGCCGGAGGCCCCCGTGTCCGCGCCGGACGGCTCCGGCGGCGACTCGATGTTCCGGAACGCGTACGCGCTCATGCTGTCCACCGGGGTCTCGGCCGCGCTCGGCCTGGGGTTCTGGCTGGTCGCGGCCCGCTACTACTCCGAGGAGGCGGTCGGGCAGGGCTCCGCCGCCATCGCCGCGCAGCGCCTCCTCGCCTCCCTCACGGCGACGACGATGATCGGCGCCGTCGTCCGTTACGTCCCACGGGCGGGCCGCGCCACCGGCCCGCTGGTCGGGCGGATCTACCTGGTCAGCTCCGTCGTCGTCACCCTCGCCTGCGGGGTGTTCCTGCTCACGATCGACTGGTGGGGACCCTCGTACGCGCCGCTCGGCACGCTCTCCGCCGGGCTCTTCTTCACCGCCTCCTGCGTCGGCTGGGCCCTCCTCACCCTCCAGGACGGTGTCCTGACGGGGCTCCGACGCGCCTTCTGGGTGCCCGTCGGCAACGCCGGCTTCTCCATCGGCAAGCTGCTCCTGCTCGCCGCCTTCGCCGGCAGCATGCCGGTCCTGGGCGTCTTCGTCTCCTGGTCGGCGGCGATCGCGCTGTCCGTCGTGCCGCTCGGCTGGCTCGTCTTCCGCCGCCTCATCCCCCGGCAGGCCCACGCCGACCGCGACCGCGAACCGCCCGCGATGCGCGAGATCGGCCGCTTCATGGCCGGGGACTCGGTCGGCGCGCTGTTCAGCCTCGCGATGATCAACCTGCTGCCGGTGATGGTCGCCGTCCGCTTCGACGCCGCGCACAACGCGTTCTTCTACACCGCGTACACGGTCGGCGGCACGATGGAGTTCATGGCCATCAACATGGCCTCCTCGCTCACCGCGCACGCCTCCCACAGCCCCGAGTCGCTCGCCGAGGGCGTCCGCGGGGCGCTGCGGCGGATGGCGCTGCTCCTGGTCCCCGTGGTCCTCGTGCTCGTCGTCTTCGCGCCGTACATCCTCGCCCCCTTCGGACGGGACTACGCCGAGCACGGCACGACGGTGCTGCGGCTGCTCGCCGCGGCCGCGCTCCCCCGGGTCGCCGTCGAGCTGTACATCGGGGTGCTGCGCGTCCAGGGGCGTACGGGCGCGCTCGCCGCGCTCCAGGGCGCGATGTGCGTCCTCGTCCTGGGCAGCGCCGCCCTGCTCCTCGGGCCCGTCGGGATCTCCGGTGCGGGGCTCGCGATGCTCGGCTCGATGACGCTGATGGCGGCGGTCTCGGCTCCCGGTCTGCGGGCGGCCCTGAAGGGCGGGCGCAAGGAGGTCGAGTACGGGACGACCTGGGCGCGGCGCGCCGCCGAGCAGCAGTGGGCGCCGCCCGGGGCCGCCACGGACACGGTGACGCCCGCGCTCGGCCTGCCGGTGTACGTACCACGCCCGGCGCGGCCCCCGGCGGACGGCGGCCGGGAGGACGGGCCCGGCACCTGGCTGTGGCTGACGCTCGGCCTGACCACCGGGTTCTTCTGGCTGCCGATCGGCTACGCGAACGATCTCGGCCCGGCCCGGCTCTCCGGTACGGAGCTGATCGCCGCGCTCCCGGCGGTCGCCCTGGCCGCGGGAGTGGTGCTCGTCGTTCTGCAGGGCGCGGCCATCGCGCGGCGCCGGGTCCGGCCGCTGTTCGCCGCGGCGGTCGTGGGCGTCACGTTCGTCGCCCTGCACGCCGCCCCGCCGCTGCTCGGCCTGCGGCCGGACGCGGCGGGCGGCCCGGGCGCGGCCCTGGTCCCCGCCGCCGCCCTCGCGGTGCTGCCGATCGTCGTCCAGGCGCTGTGCCTGGCGCTCGCGGCCGTACTGCTCCGCTCCCTGGGCGCGACCGTCCGGGTCACGGCGTGCGCGGTGTGGGTCCTGGTCTGGGCGGGCTGGGCGGCCCAGCACGCCTTCGCGTCGGCCCCGCTGCCCGTCCTCCTCGGGGTGTGCGGGGCGACGATGACGGCGGCGGCGGTCCGGGGGCTGCGGGGCCGGCTGACCCGCCTGTAACCGGACGGCTCGGAGAGGCGCGGGAGGCGAACCGTATGCAGCCGGGTGCGCACCCTGCGTCGGCTCAGTGGCGTGGCCCGCCTTGGTTGAAGTACGGATCGGAGCCGGCTTCCTTGTACCCCTCAAGGGCGGGGCCGGAGTCGACCGTCAGGTCGCAGTCCGGGCCGCCCGGGACGGCGCGGTTCCAGTGGACGTACGCCCGGACCCTCGGCAGCGTCGGAGCGACCTCGGGAATGTCGGCGTACCACTGGCGCTGCCGCTCGGGGCGGCGCGGGTCGGGCGCGGTGGCGAACTCCGAGAGCATGAGGGGCTTGTTCGCGGAGATGTTCGTGCGCAGCCACTCGTAGGTGGGCCGCTGACTGGCCTCGAAGTCGAGCCAGTTGGGCGACTTGTGGCACTGGTAGTAGTTGTACTGGTCCATGCCGATCCAGTCGACGTACGCGTCTCCGGGGTAGAGCGCCTTCATCGACTCGGCGTTGCCGAGGTAACCGGAGACCGTCCACACCCAGACCACGTTCCGCACCCCGAGCCGCTCGAAGCGCTCGCGCAGGTGACGGTAGGCGGCGACGTACTCCTCGGGGGTCCCGGCGCCCTCCTTGATCCGCATGTCGGTCTCCTGGTCGAAGGAGAAGAAGACCCGCTTGCCGTACGCCTTCAGGCGGCGGGCCTGCGGGTCGATGATCGAGGCGTCGTACTTCCCGGAGGCGATGTTCTTCCAGCCGAGCTGGGTCTCGCTCCAGTTCGCGTGGTGCTTCTCCTTCCAGACGGTGGACTCCCACGCCAGCATCAGCAGCCGGTCCTTGCCCAGCTCCTGCTCGTCGGGGGTGAGGAGTTCGCCGTCCGTCGGGTTCCCCGACATGTCGTGGTACGTGTAGACGAGGTCGAGCTTGCGCCCGATCCTCTTCTCGAAGGCGTACACGGGTTCGGTGAGCGAGCTGTTCTCGTCGTACGGGATGTACGCGCCCCACCACGCCCCGCACGGCAGCACGAGCTTGCTGTCGGGGGCGCAGCGGTCGTCCTCGTCGCCCTGGGTGCTCCAGACCCCGATCGCGGCGGCGAGCGCGCCGACGGCGGCCAGGGCGACGGCCAGGTGGGCCCGGCGCGGCGGCGGTGCGGCGGCGTGGCGGCTCACCGTTTGGCCCGGACGCGCGGGCGCTCGCGCTCGACCGCGCCCCGGGTGGCGGCGGGCAGCGGGACGCCCGGCAGGGCGGCGACGACGGTCACGAAGGCGGCGAGCGACACCAGGAACGCGGTCGTGGAGAAGGCCTCCACCAGGAACAGCGAGGTCGCGGCGAGCGCGGCGAGCGACAGGCTGACGGGCGCGGCGAGCGCGAGCGCCTCAAGCCGGGCCCCGGGCCGCAGCCCGCTCGGCTGCGGGTGGAGCAGCGCGAGTCCGGGGACGAGGGCGACGAAGGCGAGAACGGGGACCCAGCGCAGCGGGGAGCCCCCCGGCAGCGCGGTGGCGCCGAGCGCGACCCAGCCGGATGCCGCGAGCCCGACTCTGAGCCGGAGGTGTGCGGGTGCGGGTGCCATGGCGTACGTACTCCCGGTGATCGGTCGGGGGTGGGGTGGGGTGGGGTGGGGTGGGACTGCTTCCGGTCGGAGGCGGGGCGCCGTGTGGTCTTCTCGTGATCCGGTCAGGACGGGGACGCGTGCCCGGGCACCGGCCCGGAGCCCGGATCGGGCTCCGGCCCAGAGGCGTCCGGCGCGGAGGCGGAGCCTCGCGTCGGGTCGGAGTCGGCTCGCGTCGGTGGGGCGTACTGCAGGACCAGGCCGTGTTCGCTCTCCTCCACCACACGGAAGAGCGGGGAGCGCTTGAGGTCCTCGCGGAGGGTGTCGAAGCTGCCGGGTGGGAGGTAGCCCTCGCCGATGACCGCCTTCTCCTGCGTCGGCGTGAGGACGACGAACGCCGGGCGGCCCTCCGGGATGCCCCGGGCGAGGTAGCCCGCCGGGTCCTTCAGCATCTTCAGGTTCTCGGGGACTTCCTGCTCGGTGAAGAACCAGCGCTCGTAGTGGTCGTAGCGGTAGTACGCGCCCGGGAACGAGCCGGTCGTCGCGAGGATCAGCGCTCCGTCCGGAGCCCGGTCGTAGGCGCGCCGGGTGAGGGCGAGTTCGGCCGGCGGGGCGTAGTGCATGCCCTCCTTGCCGTAGTACGAGGGCAGGAAGCCGGCCAGCAGCCCCGTGACCACGAGCGGCAGCGCCACCGCGGCCACCCGCCGTGCCACCTTCGCGCCCCGGCCCGCCGCGCCCGCCGCCGGGACGAGCGCGGCGGCGGCGAAGAACGCGGTGCCGGGGAGCCCGAACAGGTAGACGCGGAACAGCATTTCGCCGCCGTAGTCGTTGACGGCGAACATCGGGACGGGCGCGGCCGCGGCGAGCAGCAGCGGCAGCGCGCTGCGGACGAGCCGACGGCGCAGCAGCACCGCCGTACCGGCCAGGGCGGCGAGCGCGAGCACCATCAGGATGTTCGCCGTGCCGACCAGTTCGGGCCCGGGCCCCGTCGGCTCGCCCGCGTATCCGGCACGGGAGTTGGAGAGCAGGTCGCCCGCCGAGTCCTTCAACGTGCTCATGGTCTCCAGGAAGAGGACCCGGCCCATGGTGAGGTCCCAGGCCAGCATGATCAGCCCGGTGACGACGAGCAGCCCGATGTTGCGGTAGCGGCGGGTGAGGCAGAGCGCGAAGAGCGTGGCGCACAGCATCACCGGCGTGAGCTGGTGCGAGGCGTTGACGGTCGCGATCAGCGGAGCGACGATCACGACCGCGATCGCGCGCTGCCTGAGCGTCGTCGGCGGCGGCACGGCGGCCGCCGCCGGGTCGAGGAGGGTGCGGTCGCGCAGCCTCCCGGCCGACCTGGGCCGGACGAAGTGCCGTACGACGACGGCGAAGACGGTCAGATAGAGCAGGTACGCGAAGCCCTGCGGGGAGAGGTAGTCCTGGCCGACCCAGTTCGCCAGCTGGAAGATCCACACCCCGGTCCAGACGAGCCGCCAGTCGTCGCTGAACGTCCGGTAGATCAGCAGGAGTACGGGCAGGGTGAGGAGGCCGAGGACGACCGGCGCCCAGTTGATGAACGAGGCCGCCGACTCCACGCCGAAGGCGCGCACGAGCGCGGCGTCGAGCGAGAAGAACCCGGGCCACTGGTCGTACGCGGACATCCCGCCGGACAGCTCGCGCTGCGGGTACACCGTGCCTTCGGCGAGCAGCCGGCTGATCACGGCGTCGTGCTTGGAGGCCCAGGCGTAGCGGACGGAGTCGTAGAGGATCGCCGGCGGCGCCTTCAGCGCGACGAGCATGGCGACGCTGTACGCGGCCGGCCACCACGGGGCCGTGCCCGCGCGCCGCAGGGCGACCAGGAAGCCGCAGGTCAGGACGGCGAGGGAGGCGTAGAACGCGAGCGGGAAGCGGTCGAGGAGCCCGTAGTCGGCGATGTCGCGGAAGCCGATCCGGGGCAGCGCGTACAGCCACAGGGCGGCGGCGAGGAGCAGCGGGAGGACGGTGAGGACGGTCTGCGGCCGGGGCAGGCGGCGACCGGCGGCGCGGCCCGCGGGCGCGGGGCGGCGGGCGGGGCGGGCGGTGGGGCGGCGGGCTGGGCGGGCGGTGGGGCGGCGGGCGGGGCGGGCGGTGGGACTGCCGGTGGGACTGCCGGTGGGACTGCCGGTGGGGCTGCCGGTGGGGCTGCCCGCGGCCCGATCCGTATGGGACTGCGCGTCGGATTCCGCGTCGCATTCCGCGTCGGATCCCGCGCCCGATACGGCATCCGATACGGCGGCCGGTCCCGCGCCGGACCCCGCGTCCGACCCTGCGGCCGGTCCCGCGTCCGACACCGCACCGGATCCCGCGTCCGCCCCCGCGGCCGGTCCCACGTCCCGTCCCACGCCGGATCCCGCGGCCGGTCCCACGTCCGCTCCCACGTCCCGTCCCGCGTCCGATCCCGCGTCCGGGCCCCCCGCCCGTTCCCCCTCGGGCAGCCGGGCGTCGGGGCGCGGCGGTACATCGCTCCCCGTGGCCGGTGCGGGCACACGTTGCTGCACGGTGGCACTCCCCCTCGAACTGTCGTCACCCATCAACTCCACGCGGCGCCGCACCCCGCGTCAGCCCGCGAACTCCGGTCCTCTGACATGCGCACGGGACCTGCGGTAGAGCCGCCAGCCCACCGTCGGCAGCGAGTCCGGATACGGCGCCGCCTTCGCGCCCCGGCCGTCCATCCAGTGCGCGACGTCCGCCACCGTGTGGGTACGGCGCACGATGAGCCGGGCGATCCGGTACCGCTCGTCGGTCTCGGAGCTGAGCGCGTGCCGGACGGCGACGGCCGAGGCGTACCCCGCGGCGGCGACGGCCCGGCGGACGGCCGGGCTGTTGTACCCGTGCGGGTAGGCCAGGTGCCGGACCTCGTGGCCGAGGACGTCCTCCAGGACGGCCTTCGGCTCGCGCAGCTCGCGCCGCAGCTCCGACGGCGGCAGCGTGTCGAGCTGGGGGTGGGTGGCGGTGTGGGCGCCGACCTCCATCCCGTACTGCTCCAGGAGCGGCGCCTGGCCGAGGGCCATCATCGGCGCGGGCGGCAGCAGGCAGGCCCGGCCGCGGGTGATCGCACCGGTGGTCAGGTAGGCGGTGGCGGGCAGCCGGCGGGAGGCCAGCGCCTCGGCCGTCGGCCCCGGCAGGTCGGCGAAGCCGTCGTCGAAGGTGAGGACGACGGGCCGGGGCGGCAGCGGGGCGCGCCCCGCGAGGTGGTCGGCGAGGACGCCGACGGTGACGGGGGTCCGTCCGCTGGCGACGACGGCGTCGAGCTGCGCCTCGAACTCCTTGGCCGTGACGGTGAATTCGGCGATCCAGGCGGGCGGGTCGTCGGACACGGCGTGGTAGAGAAGGACCGGGATACGGGTGTGGGCGGGTGCGCTCATCTCGAACCCCGCATCCGGCGACGGGCGTTGGCGCGGGCCTTGGCGTAGCCGATGGGTCCGTAGAGCATGCCGCGTCGCTCCAGTCGGGAGAGGCTGCGAGGCCAGGGATGGGTGTGCGCGCCGTGTGCGCCGGGGACACCGTGCTGCTCGGGGCCGCGGTGGGCGGTCATGATCCTGGCGTGCGCGAGTCCGCGCGGCAGCCGGGCGAGGAGCGCGGGCAGCAGGGCGGGACGGCGGACGAGGGTGGCGGTGAGGTACGCGGTGAGCCCGGCGCCGTAGCCGAAGGCCTGGTTACGGAGGTCCTGCCAGCGCTCGCGGTGGTGGTGCCAGACGAGCGCGTCGGCGGTGTAGCGGAGCCGGAACCCGGCGGAGAGGACGGCGACGAAGGCGTAGAGGTCGTCCCCGCCCCGGGCGGCGGTCCCGGTACCGGTGGCCGGGTCGAAGCCGCCCGCCGCCTTGAGCGCGCGGGTCCGGAAGGCCATGTTGGCGCCGGAGCCGAAGCTGCCGGCGGTGAACGGGAAGAGGGGTTCGTCGGCGGGCGGGCGCACCGGGTCGTAGAGCCGGGGCGCGAAGCCCTTGGCGAAGCCGCCGTGTGATTCGAGCAGGATCTGGGCGGGGGTGCGCAGCCGGGCGGGCAGGATGAGGCCGGTGACGCAGCCGAGCCGCGGGTCGGCGGCGAAGGGTGTGGTGAGGGCGGTCAGCCAGTGCGGGTCGGTGACGACGTCGTCGTCCGTGAAGGCGACGACCTCGGCACGGGCGTGGGCGAGCCCGGTGTTGTGGGCGACGGCGAGCCCGGGGGTGTCCTCGCGGACGTACCGGACGCGGTCGCCGTACTTCCCGGTGACCAGCTCCTCGGTCGCGCGGGTGAGGGGCGCGTTGTCGACGACGAGGATCTCGTAGTCGGGATGGTCCTGGTCGAGGAGGGAGTCCAGGGCGCGGGCGAGCTGGTCGGCGCGCTCGCGGCTGGCGACGACGACGCAGGCGCGGGGCGGAACGAGGCGCGGCTCGGGCTCGGGCTCCGTCTCGGCCAGCCGCCCCCGGGCGAGGCGGGCGAGCACCTCGGCGGGGTCGTCGCCTTCCCGGACGTGCCCGAGGACGGTGGCGGCGGGGCGGCCCCGGAGCCGCACGAGGGCGTAGACGCCACCGGGCCCCGGCGGCGGCCCGCCGGGGGCGGGCCGGAGGGAGAGAACGGGCCCGTCGGGCGAGCCGAGGTCGAGGTCGACGACGGAGAGGACGGCGGGGTACGGGGAGCCGGGACGGGTGTCGCGGTCGGGGTCGGGACCGGCGTCGGGACCGAGGTCGACATCGGCGTCGGTGTCGTCGTCGGTGTCCGGGCGGGCGTGTGGTGGGCGCATGTGGCGTTCCCCCGCTGTCGTCGGCTCAGGCCTGGCCGGCCGCCGCGCCGCGCAGGCGGGCGAGCCGGTTGAGGGTGCGGCGGCCGCGCGCGGCGAGCGCGGGCCGGTTGCGTACGTAGCTGTGGGCGCGCCGGGAGGGCTCGTGCGCGAGCCAGTGGAGTCCGGCGCCCAGCCCGGGCCGGGTCACCGCGCCTTCGTGGACGGTCAGTTCGCCGGTCTTCAGCGCGTCCTTGTACTCGGCGGCGCCCCGCCCGAGGTCGAGCATCCCGATCCCGGCGGCCGCGGCCGCCTCCGCCATCCGCAGATGGAGGACGAGCCCCGGCGAGTACTTCGCGAACTCGGGGTCGTAGGACGGGAACCAGCAGGAGAGGACGGTCCGGGAGCGCAGCCCGAAGTGGGCGGCGACGGGCCGGTCACCGGCGTACAGGACGGACAGGACTCCGGAGCAGCCGGGTTCGCGGAGCTCGTGGAGGTGCCGTACGAGGGTGCTGATCCACTCCTTGGCGAAGCGGTCGCGCCGGCCGGTCCTGCGGTACTGGGCGGACTTCCACTCCATGAGCGTCCGCAGCGCGGCGGGATCACGCTCGTCGAAGACGAAACGCGTGGGCCCGACCTGTCGCCCGAGCCGGCGTTCCTTCGCCAGCGTCGTCTTGAGGAACTTGGGCGACTGGGCGCGCAGGACGTGCTCGTACGCGGCGTAGCCCTCACCGACGTCGATGACGGGCGAGGCGAAAGGCTCGGCGGCCGCGCCCCGGAAGGCGGTCTGTCCGTCCTCCAGGTTGTCGAACTCCCAGGTGGAGAGCCCGCAGAGGCGCAGCAGCGCGCGGGGCGAGGGCGCGAGCCCGGGCCGCATGACGGCGCCCTGGCAGTCCGACACCCCGAGCCCGACGGCCCGACCGTGCCCGAACGGCCCTTTCTCGTACGGGAAGAACCCGACGGGCTCCCCGTCCTCCCACCACACGGCCACCCGCACGCGGTGCCGCACGGCGGCGACGGCCTGGGCGAACTCGGGCCCCATGAAGGGGTTTTCAGGTGCTCCGGACTTCCCCCTCAGCTCCCGCCACGCATCGACCTCGCGAGCGGTCAGCTCCCCCGGCATCACGACCTGTACGGACTGTGTGGATCGTACGGACTGCACGGACTGTACGGACTGCCCCTGGGCAGCCCTCTTACGGACAGCGCTCAACTCTCCGACCCCCCGGTCTTTCCCCCTGAGTCCTGCCGCTACAGGACGGTACCGGTCGAAAACCCTCCGGGACAGGGCTACTCGACCTTTTGTGACTGAGGGGAATTCGTGGTGATCAAGGGACCAATGGGGCATGGCCGAAGGGCGGCGCACGGCCGACGTGGTGTCGGTGTGCGCCGCCCTCGGCCGGGACGGGCCCTGGTCGGGACGGGCCGCCGCAGGAGGCAGCCCGCGCCGTCACTTCGCGTCGCGGTCGAACACCCGCTTCGACCAGCGGTAGCCGAGGACCGCCAGGCCCACGCACCAGACGATGGTGATCCACCAGTTGTTGCCGATCTCGGTGCCGAGCAGCAGCCCGCGCAGCGTCTCGATGGCCGGCGTGAAGGGCTGGTACTCGGCGATCGGCTGGAACCACCCCGGCATCGTCCCGACCGGGACGAAGGCGCTGGAGATGAGCGGCAGGAAGATCAGCGGCAGCGCGTTGTTGCTGGCGGCCTCGGCGTTCGGGCTGACCATGCCCATCCCGACCGCGATCCAGGTGAACGCCAGGGCGAACAGCGCGAGCAGTCCGAAGGCCGCGATCCACTCCAGGACCGTGGCGTCCTTGGAGCGGAAGCCGATGGCCACACCGACGGCACCGACAAGCACCACGCTGACGACCGCCTGCAGCACACTGCCGATGACGTGTCCGATGAGCACCGAACCGCGGTGGATCGCCATCGTGCGGAAGCGGGCCATGATGCCCTCGGTCATGTCGTTCGAGACCGACACCGCGGTGCCGACCAGGGTGCCGCCGATGGTCATCAGCAGGATGCCCGGGACGATGTACGCGATGTACTCGGAGCGGTCGGCGGCGCCTCCGCCCATGCCCGCGCTCATCACGTCGCCGAAGAGGTAGACGAACAGCAGCAGCAGGACGATCGGCGTGAGCAGCAGGTTCAGCGTCATCGACGGGTAGCGCCGGGCGTGCAGGAGGTTGCGGCGCAGCATCGTGGACGAGTCACGTGCGGCGAGGGAGAGAGCGCTCATCGGACAGACTCCTTGGACTGGTTGGCCTGGCTGGGCTGGTTGGGCTGGCTGGATTCGTTGGGCTGGTGCGGAAGGGCGGAGCCGCCGGTCAGGGCGAAGAACACGTCGTCGAGGTCGGGGGTGTGCACGGTGAGCTCGTCGGCCTCGATGCCGGCCGAGTCCAACAGGTCGAGTACGGCGCGCAGTTCGCGCTGACTGCCGTCACTGGCGATCTGCAGCGCGAGTGCCTCGTCGTCCCGGGTCGCCTCGCGCACGGCGGAGGCGGCCGAGCGGTACGCCGCCGGATCGGCGAACCGGAGCCGGACGTGCCCGCCCGGGATCATCCGCTTCAGCTCGTCGGCGGTGCCCTCGGCGGCGATCTTGCCGTCGTTCAGCACCGCGATCCGGTGGGCGAGTTCATCGGCCTCCTCCAGGTACTGGGTGGTGAGGAAGACGGTCACGCCGTCGGCGACCAGCTCGCGGATGATCCGCCACATGTTGTGCCGCGAGCGCGGGTCGAGGCCGGTGGTCGGCTCGTCGAGGAAGATGATCCGCGGGTTCCCGACCAGGGTCATCGCGATGTCGAGGCGGCGCTTCATACCGCCGGAGTAGGTCGACGCGGGCTTCTTCGCGGCCTCGACCAGGTCGAATCGCTCAAGGAGTTCGGCGGCGACCCGCCTCCCCTCCCGCTTGGACAGGTGGTGCAGATCCGCCATCAGGAGCATGTTCTCCTCACCCGTGATCAGCCCGTCCACGGCGGAGAACTGACCGGTGACACCGATCGCGGCCCGCACCGCCTGCGCATCGGCACCGAGGTCATGACCGGCGACCTGGGCCTGCCCGCCGTCGGCGGAGATGAGGGTGGAGAGGATCTTCACCGCGGTGGTCTTGCCGGCGCCGTTCGGGCCGAGCAGCGCGAACACGGAGCCGGCCGGGATCCACAGGTCGATCCCGTCGAGCACGGTCTTCTCGCCGTACGACTTACGCAGACCTACGGCGGAGACGGCGGCGGGTGACGACCCTTGCCGATCAGAAACGGGCATGAGCATGACAGAAGAAGGCATGGGGCCCTCCATTCGAAGGCTGAAGTGGGCGAGGATGTGGGCGAGTTGACGCTGGCGTTACTGGGCGGCGGCGCCCGGCGAGGTCAGGGCCGGGCGCGGTCAGGGCCTGGCGCGGTCAGGGCCTGGCGACGTCAGGGCCTGGCGCGGAGGACGTCGATGTTGCCCCAGTTGGTCCGTGCGCGGACCTTGACGGTGTCCTCGGTCTGCTCCGGGCCCTCGGACGCGGCGAGCGTGTTGCGCACCTGCCCGCGCTGGGAGGTGACGTCGAGCCAGGCGGCGGTGCCCTCACGTACGCCGACCTCGATGGAGCCGTTGGAGGTCTCCAACTGGACGTTGCCACGGGCGACTTCGGCGACGCGGAGGTGGCCATGGGTCGAGGTGCCGGTGACCGAGCCCTCGGCGCGGGCGATGTCGATGCCGCCGTGGGCACCGCTCACCCGCAGCTCGCCGAGCACTGCGCCGACGGTCGTGGAGCCGTGCGAGTTCTTGAGGACGGCGGGGCCGTCGACGATGCCGACGCGCATGTTGCCGGTACTGGTGGTGATCTCGGCCATGCCTTCGACCCGGTCCACCGTGATCGCGCCGTGCGACACGTTCAGCGTCAGCGGACCGGTGGTGTCGAGGCGGACGTCGCCGGCGGAGGTCTTCACGCGGACCTCGCCGAACCGGCCTTCGCCGAGCACACCGGCCCCGGTGCCGGTCACGTCGAGGTTCGAGCCCGTGGGCAGTTCCACCGTCACGTCGACGGTACCGCCGCGCCCGAGCAGATTGGCCTTGGGCGTGGTGACGGTCAGAAGGCCGCCCGCGAAGGTGACCTCGGTCTGTTCGGCCGCCCGTACGTCCAGGTCCTTCTTCGGGGCACGGGGGCGCACCTCGACGACGGTGTCGGGGCGGTCGCCCGCGGTGAACCGGAGGGAACCGGCGTAAAGGAAGGCGGACACCGAGATCGGTTCGGGAGTGTCGAAAGAAGGCATGGCTGTCCCGTCCTCTTGGGTCTTCAGGGCGTCCCCGCTGGTGGGACGTGGTGTGGGTGAAGTGGGGTTGCGGGCGCGGGCGCGGCTAGCGCACCCAGCCGGTGAAGCTCTGTCCGAAGGTCTGGGTCTTCTCGGTCGTACGCGGCCGGTTGCCGCCGTCGACCGCGGCCGACACGGCCCGCACCAACCACGCGTTGACCGACAGGCCCTCACGGCTCGCAGCCTCCTCGGCGCGCGCCTTGAGATGGGCCGGCAGTCGCAGGTTGACGCGGGCGGTGCCGCCCTCGTCACCCTCGGCCGGGGCAACAGGGGTCCTGAACGGTTCGACGGGCATCGCCGGCTCCGCGGCGACGGCACCGGCGCTGGGCGGCGGTGTCACCACGAAGTCGGGGTCGAGACCGCGCAGCCGTACGTCGACCGAGCCGGGGGCGAGTTCACGGGTGATCTCGTCCATCGCGGCGGAGAGCACGTTGAGCATGGTCAGCCGGCTCGCCGACTCCAGAGGAGCGGTAAGCCGCTCGGCCAGCTCGCGGGCATCTTGGCCGCCGGCTTCGGCGGCCACCGCGAGTTCGCGGCGGAGGTTGTCGACATACGGCGTGAGGTCCATGACGCCATCATGGCACCACGATGGCGTCACGCGCAAGCGCAGTTGGCGCCGCGCGTGGACCCACTAGGCGCTCGACTGCCCTGACCTGCGAAAACACGAAGACGCGGCCTCGGAAATGGGTGACACCACGCGCGTCCCGGCTCACGACGGGCACAAGAATGGCGCCCCATGGCACCGAATGGCACCAAGAAGTGCCACCCGGGGTCATAGGGCGCCATCGGTCAGGCAGGGCGGTCAGACCGCCCGCACTCCCCGGCGCCAGACCTCCGTCACCAGCGGGACGCCCGGGCGGTAGGCCAGGTGGACGTGGGAGGGGGCGTCCAGGAACGTGAGGTTTGCCGTCGCGCCCGGGGCGAGGTGGCCCACGTCCGTGCGGCGGAGGGCCTTCGCGCCGCCTGCCGTTGACGACCACAGCGCCTCGTCGGGGGTCATTCCCATGTCCCGTACCGCCAGCGCGATGCAGAACGGGACTGACGACGTGAACGACGAGCCCGGGTTGCAGTCCGTCGACAGGGCCACCGTCACGCCCGCGTCCAGGAGTCGGCGCGCGTTCGGCCACTCGGCCCTCGTGGAGAACTCCGCGCCCGGGAGGAGCGTCGCCACCGTGTTGCCCGAAGCCAGGGCGTCCACGTCCTCGTCCGTCAGGTGCGTGCAGTGGTCCGCGCTTGCCGCGTCCAGTTCCACCGCCAGCTGGACACCCGGGCCGTAGCTCAGCTGGTTCGCGTGCACCCTCGGGTGCAGGCCCTTCGCCTTGCCCGCCGTCAGGATCGCCCGCGCCTGGTCCCCGTCGAACGCGCCCTTCTCGCAGAAGACGTCCACCCAACGGGCGTACGGCGCACAGGCGTCGAGCATCTCGCCCGTCACCAGGTCCACGTACGCGGCCGGGTCGTCCGCGTAGTCCGGCGACACGATGTGGGCGCCCAGGTACGTGACCTCGTCCGTGTGCTCGGCCGCGATCCGCAGCGCCCGCGCCTCGTCCTCGACCGTCAGGCCGTAGCCCGACTTCGTCTCGAACGTTGTCGTGCCCTGGCGCAGCGCTTCCGCCATGTAGCGCCCCACGTTCGCCGCGAGCTCCTCGTCGCTCGCCGCTCGCGTCGCCGCCACCGTCGTGCGGATTCCGCCCGCCTTGTACGCCTGGCCGGACATCCGCGCGTTGAACTCCGCCGTGCGGTCGCCCGCGAAGACGAGGTGCGAGTGGGAGTCGACGAAGCCGGGGATCACGGCGCGGCCGGCGGCGTCGATGCGGCGGTCGGCGTCGGGGGCCTGCGCTGCCGGGCCCGCCCAGCCGATCCTGTCGTTCTCGACGACGACCGCCGCGTCCTGGATCAGGCCCAGGGGCGTGCGGTCGCCCAGCGTCGGGTCGTTCGTGACGAGGCTGCCGATGTTCGTGATGAGCGTGGTCGTCATGGGTGCGCTCTCCGTGCGGGGCTTGAGGTTCAGGTGCGGGCCGGTGGTCCGGTTGTGCCCACCCGTTCCGCCCTGCGGAACGATTGCCCACAACCCCGCCGCCTCGGGTTGTGCCCTCCGTACCGCCCTGCGGTACTGGCGGCCACAGCCAGGCGACTCGTTCACTCTCGGAGCGTCGCCATCGCCTCCGTCAGGGCTCCCGGCACGTCGGGGATCGTCGTGTGGGTGCCGTCTTGGACGATCACGCGGCCTCCCACCACCACGTGGTGTACGTCCGCGGCCGATGCCGCGAAGACCGCCGTCTCGGCGGCCAGGCGCGGCAGCGGACCCGCCGTCCTGACCGAGTCCAGCGCGATCGTCGTGAAGTCGGCGAGTGCGCCCGGTTCCAGCGTGCCCGCCTCGGTCCAGCCGAGGGCCGCGTGGCCGTCGGCGGTCGCGGCGCGCAGCAGCGCGGCGGCCGTCCAGTGGCCGCGCGTGCGGGAGCGGAGGCGTTCGTTCAGCTCCATCGCCCGGGCCTCCTCCAGGAGGTCGATCACCGCGTGGCTGTCGCTGCCCAGCGACAGCGGCGAGCCCGCCCGCTGGAGCGCCACCGCCGGGCCGATGCCGTCCGCCAGGTCCCGTTCCGTCGTCGGGCACATGCACGTGCCCGTCGTCGACGAGCCCAGCAACGACACGTCCTCCGCCGTCAGGTGGGTGTTGTGGACGCCCGTCGTCCGCTCGCCGAGGACACCGTGGTCCGCCAGCAGCTGCGTCGGCGTCCTGCCGTGCGCCGCCAGGCACGCGTCGTTCTCGGCCGTCTGCTCCGAGAGGTGGACATGGAGGGGTACCGCCCGCGACTGCGCCCAGCCCGCCACCGTCGACAGCTGGTCCGCCGGGACCGCCCGGACCGAGTGGATCGCCGCCCCGATCCGTACGCCCTCGCGCTCCTTGAGCGACGAGACCCGGTCCGCCCAGGCCTCCGCCGTGCCGTCCGAGAAGCGCAGCTGATGCCGGTCCGGCGCCGCGCCGAAGCCCGACGACAGGTACGCCGTGTCCAGGAGCGTGATCCGGATGCCCGCGTCGGCCGCCGCCTGGATCAGGGCCTCGCCCATCGCGTTCGGGTCGGCGTACCGCGTACCGCCCGGCGCGTGGTGGAGGTAGTGGAACTCGCCCACCGCCGTGATGCCGGCCAGGGCCATCTCCGCGTACACCGCCCGCGCGAGGGCGTGGTAGGTCTCCGGGGTCAGCCGGGACGCCACCTGGTACATGACCTCCCGCCACGTCCAGAACGTGCCCGAGCCGACCTGGACCGTCCCGCGAAGCGCACGGTGGAAGGCGTGCGAGTGCGCGTTCGCCAGGCCCGGGATCGTCAGGCCTCGGAGGACGACCGCGCCCGGAGGCGGCGATTCCAGTCCCGTACGTACCGCCGTTACGCGGCCCTCGCCCGCCTCCACCGCCACGCCCGGCTCCACGTTCGTGTCGAGCCAGGCGTGTTCCAGCCAGTACGTCGTCACCTGCACGCCAGCCCTTCCAGTACGTCGGCGAGTGCGATGACCCCCGCCACGCAGTCGTCCTCGGCCGCGAACTCGGCCGGGGAGTGCGAGACGCCCGTGGGGTTCCGTACGAACAGCATGGCGGTCGGGATCGATTCGGACAAAATACCCGCGTCGTGGCCCGCTCCCGTGCCCAGCACCGGGGTCTTCTCCCCCAGCACCGACGCCAGCTCGTCCCGCAGCGCGTGCGCGAACTCGACCACCGGAGTGAAGGACTCCCGTACGACCGTGAGGTCGATGCCGTGGCGGGTCGCGTAGTCGCGGGCCGCCGTCTCCACGCCCGCCGTCACCGCGTCCAGCGACTGCTGGTCCGCCGCCCGCGCGTCGAGCCAGCCGCGCACCAGCGACGGGATCGCGTTGACGCCGTTCGGCTCGACCGCGATCTTGCCGAACGTGGCGACCGCGCCCGCGAGTTCGGCCTCACGCCGCGCGGCGAGGACCGTCTCCGCGTACGTGAGCATCGGGTCACGGCGGTCGACCAGGCGGGTGGTGCCGGCGTGGTTGGCCTCGCCGGCGAAGTCGTACCGCCAGCGGCCGTGCGGCCAGATCGCGGACGCGATGCCGACGGAGTCCCCGGACAGGTCCAGGGCGCGGCCCTGCTCGACGTGCAGCTCCACGAACGCGCCGATCCGGGCCAGCCGCTCCGGGTCCGGGCCGATGGCCTCGGGGTCGTGACCGGCGGCCTCCATCGCCTGCGGGAGCGTGATCCCGTCGGCGTCGCGGAGCTCGTACGCCTGCTCCTTCGTCAGCCGGCCGGCCGTCAGGCGGGAGCCGACGCAGGCCAGGCCGAAGCGGGCACCCTCCTCGTCACCGAAGTTGGTGATCGCGAACGGCCTGGCGAACTCCACTCCCCTGCGCCGGAGTTCGTCCAGGGCCGCGAACGCCGAGACCACGCCGAGCGGGCCGTCGAAGGCGCCGCCGTCCGGCACCGAGTCCAGGTGCGAGCCGGTGACGACCGCGTCGCCGGCCGCCGGGTCGCCGAGCCAGGCCCACTGGTTGCCGTTGCGGTCGACCTCGTAGTTCAGCCGGCGCGCCTCGGCCTGCATCCGGAACCAGAGCCGGCAGTCGGCGTCGGCACCGGTCCAGGCGTAGCGGCGGTAGCCGCCCGAGGCGGCGCTGCGGCCGATGGGCCGCAGCGACCGCCACATGGCGTGGAAGGTCTCGCTCACGCGGAGGCACCGTCCGCACTGCCGTCTTCGCGCATCGGGACCCGTACGCCCTTCTCGTCCGCCACCCGCTCCGCGATGTCGTAGCCCGCGTCGACGTGCCGGATGACGCCCATGCCCGGGTCGTTCGTCAGGACGCGGCGGATCTTCTCGCCCGCCAGCTTCGTGCCGTCCGCCACGGAGACCTGGCCCGCGTGGATGGAGCGGCCCATGCCGACGCCGCCGCCGTGGTGGATCGAGACCCAGGAGGCGCCGGAGGCGACGTTGACCATGGCGTTGAGCAGCGGCCAGTCGGCGATGGCGTCGGAGCCGTCGAGCATGGCCTCGGTCTCACGGTACGGGGAGGCCACCGAGCCGCAGTCGAGGTGGTCGCGGCCGATCGCGAGGGGCGCGGCGAGGGTGCCGTTGCCGACCATGTCGTTGAACATGTCGCCCGCCTTGTCGCGCTCGCCCTGGCCGAGCCAGCAGATGCGCGCCGGGAGGCCCTGGAAGTGGACGCGCTCGCCGGCCATCTTGATCCAGCGGTGGAGGGACGCGTTTTGAATGGACGCAGCCTCCGGGAAGAGGTCGAGGATGGCCTTGTCCGTCTTGTGGATGTCCGACGCCTCGCCAGAGAGGGCGGCCCAGCGGAACGGGCCCTTGCCCTCGCAGAACAGCGGCCGGATGTAGGCCGGTACGAAGCCGGGGAAGGCGAACGCGCGGTCGTAGCCCGCCAGTTGGGCCTCGCCGCGGATCGAGTTTCCGTAGTCGAAGACCTCGGCGCCCGCGTCCATGAAGCCGACCATGGCCTCGACGTGCTTGGCCATCGACTCGCGGGCCCGCACGGTGAAGCCCGCCGGGTCCTTGGCCGCGTACGTGGCCATGTCGTCGAAGTCGACGCCGATCGGCAGGTACGCCAACGGGTCGTGGGCCGAGGTCTGGTCGGTCACGATGTCGATCGGGGCGCCCTCGGCCAGCATCTGCGGCAGCAGTTCCGCGGCGTTGCCGAGCAGGCCGATGGAGAGCGGACGGCGGGCGTCCCGGGCCTCGACGGCCAGCTGGAGCGCGTGGGCCAGGTTGTCGGCCTTCACGTCCAGGTAGCGGTGCTCGATGCGGCGCTCGATCGCCCGCGGGTCGACGTCGATACAGATCGCGACGCCGTCGTTCATCGTCACGGCGAGCGGCTGGGCGCCGCCCATGCCGCCGAGCCCGGCGGTGAGGGTGATGGTGCCCGCCAGCGTGCCGTTGAACTTCTTCGCGGCGACCGCGGAGAACGTCTCGTACGTGCCCTGCAGGATGCCCTGGGTGCCGATGTAGATCCACGAACCGGCCGTCATCTGGCCGTACATGGTGAGACCGAGGGCCTCAAGCCGCCGGAACTCCTCCCAGTTCGCCCAGTCGCCGACCAGGTTGGAGTTGGCGATCAGGACGCGCGGGGCCCACTCGTGGGTCTGCATGACGCCGACCGGGCGGCCGGACTGGACGAGCATCGTCTCGTCCTGCTTCAGGGTCCGCAGCGTGCGCACCATCGCGTCGAAGGAGCGCCAGTCCCGGGCGGCCTTGCCGGTGCCGCCGTAGACGACGAGCTTGTCGGGGTGCTCGGCGACCTCGGGGTCCAGGTTGTTCTGCAGCATCCGGAGGGCGGCCTCCTGCTGCCATCCCAGGGCGCTCAGTTCCGTACCGCGCGGGGCCCGTACGGGGCGGGGTCCTGACATGGTGCAGCCTCCTCCGAATGTGGATCAGATATTCACATCCTGGACTGCTGAATACTTGTAGTCAACAGCTGCGGCGGCACGGCTCCTGGTGGTCCCATTGCTCCATGGCTTCCCACCACGCCGGCGCCCGTCGCGATCGGGCCGTCCGAGCCGTCGTCGAGCAGGGTCTCCTCTCCCCCGCCGACCCCGACCGGCAGATCGTCGCCCTCATCGACACCGACGGCATCCGCGCCTCCGCCGCCGCCCTCGTCGCCGCCTTCGCCGCCGTCACCGACGCCCCCGTCCTGCACGCCTTCGCCGTCAAGGCCTGCCCGCTCGTGCCCGTTCTGAGCCTGCTCGACGCGTGCGGGCTCGGAGTCGAGGTCGCGAGCCCCGGCGAGCTGGCCCTCGCCCGCGCGGCCGGCCTCCCCCCGTCCCGTACCGTCCTCGACTCGCCCGCCAAGACCCCCGCCGACCTGCGCCAGGCCCTCGCGCTCGGGATCGCCGTCAACGCCGACAACCTCCAGGAGCTGGCCCGGCTCGACGCTCTCGTCGCCTCCGCGCCGACCGCCTCGCCGCTCGGCATCCGGGTGAACCCGCAGATCGGGGCCGGTTCGATCGGGGCGCTGTCGACGGCGACCGCGACCTCCAAGTTCGGGGTCGCCATCCGGGACGAGGGCGCGCGGGACGCGGTCGTACGGGCGTACCTCGACCGGCCCTGGCTGACCCGGCTGCACACCCACACCGGCTCCCAGGGCATCCCGCTCGCCCTGATGGCCGAGGGCGTGGCCACCGCCTACGAGCTCGCCGAGGAGATCAACGCCAAGGCGGGGCGGCAGCAGATCGACACGCTCGACATCGGCGGCGGACTACCGGTGAACTTCACTTCCGACGAGGAGACCCCGACCTACGCGGGGTACGCCGGGCTGCTCGCCGAGACCGTCCCCGGGCTCCTCGACGGGCGGTACGGCCTCGTCACCGAGTTCGGCCGCTCGCTGCTCGCCAAGCACGGCACGGTCCTGGCCCGCGTCGAGTACACCAAGACCGCCGGGGGCCGCCCGGTCGCCGTCACCCACGCGGGCGTGCAGGTGGCCACCCGTACCGTCTACGACCCGGTCTCCTGGCCGCTGCGCGTCCTCGCGTACGACTCCGACGGCCGGCCGCGCACCGGCGAGGAGGTCGTCCAGGACGTGGCAGGGCCCGCCTGCTTCGCCGGGGACCTGCTGGCCACCGCCCGCCCGCTGCCGCTGCTGCGCGCGGACGACATCGTCGCGGTGCCGGACACCGGCGCGTACTACTTCGCCCACCCCTACGCGTACAACAGCCTGCCCCGGCCCGCCGTCCACGGCTTCACCGTCACGGACGACGAGGGCGGGGTCTCCTTCTCGACCGTACGGCGGGCGCAGAGCCTGGCCGAGATCGTCGCGGAGGCGGGCGGGGAGCACGCCGACGCGTTGCTGGACCGACGTCCCGGTGGTTCCGTGGAGCCATGACCATGGCTACCAGGAGCGTCGTCGTCGAACGCCGGATCGAGGTGTCTCCCGGGCCCGTCTGGGAGGCGCTGACGGACCTGGCGGAGATGCCACGGATGCTCAGCGGCGTGGAGCGGGTCGAGGTGCTCACCGACGGCGGCTTCGGCGTGGGCACCCGCTGGCGCGAGACCCGGCGGATGATGGGCAAGGAGGCCACGGAGGAGATGACCGTGACCGAGGCCGAGCCGCCGGACCGCTACGTCACGGTGGCCGACTCGCACGGCATGCACTACGTCTCCGAGATCGCACTGCGCCCGGCCGGGGACGGCGCGACGACGGTACGGATGACGTTCTCGGCGACCCCGGCCGAGGGGAACCGCATGGGCTTCCTCACCAGGCTGCTGAGCCGGCTCGGCGCCAAGGCGGTCAGCCGGGCGCTCGCGAAGGACCTGGACGACGTGGCGTCCTCGCTGGAGCGGCGGCACTGATCCTTTCGGTCGGGAGCGGCGGCACTGATCCTTTCGGTCGCCCGACGCGGCATGTTCCGCGGCGTGATCATGTGCATGCATGTTCCGGGCATGTTCCGATGGAAAATGCCAGAACCCCTCCCCGCGACCGGAACGTTGAGTAGCGTCACCGTTACTGCCGTACGCCCGCACGCCGCATCGGGAGGGGAACCCGCGTGCCCGGAATCGACGAGTGCCTGTCGGAGGCCATGAGCCTGCCGGGCGCGCGCGGGGCCTCACTGGTCGACTGGACGAGCGGTCTCGCCCTCGGTACGGCGGGCGAATCGCCGGTCGGCGACCATGAGACGACGGCCGCCGAGACGGCCGAACTGGCCCGCGCGGCGGCGGAGTACGACTCGTTCGCGACGACAGAGGCCAAGCAGGTGGGGGAACCCCCCGTCCAGGCAGGTGAGTTGACCAAGGGCCCGCCCGTCGAGGACCTGATCGTCACCACCCGCGGCGGCTATCACGTCCTCCGCTTCGTGGAGACCGCCTTCGACAGCAGCGTCTTCCTCCACCTCTGGCTGGACCGGGACACCGGCAACCTCGCCCTCGCCCGTATCCGCCTGCGCGACCTCGCCGAGAGGCTGGTGCTCGGATGACCGTCTCCCCGATGCTCGTCCGGCTGGCCGCCGAGCGGGCCACCGGCGCGCTGCTGCGCGACCACGGCACGCTCTACCTCGTCGACGGCCGCGTCACGCACGCCGAGAGCCCCGCCGCGCCCGGCCTCGACGTCCTGCTGACCACCGGCGGCCGGCTGCCCCGCGAGGGCTGGGACGAGGCCGTCGACCGGGCCGGGGCGCGGCACGCGGTCGGCCGGTTCCTGGTGGAGAGCGGCCGGCTGCGCGACGGCGAGCTGGAGATCTGTCACCTCGGCGCCGTCTACGACGCGGCGTTCTTCGCCCTCGCGCCCGCGACAGGACCGACCCGCTTCCGCTACGGCGTGGCCCATTGGTTCGGTCCGGTGCGGCCGGTCTCGACCGAAGCCGTCGAGCGCGAGACGGTACGCCGCCGTGAACTGCTCGACAGCGTCTGGCCGTACGGCTCCGTGGACACCGCCCCGGTGGTGCCCCGCGCCCCCGCCCCGGGACAGACGGTGAGCCTGCGCCAGCGGGCGCTGCTCGCCGCCGCCGACGGCGTAAGGACCCCGGCGGACATCGCGCTGGTGCTCGGCCGGCCGGCCTTCCACACCCTGCTCGACGTGCGCCGCCTCGCCGCCGCCGGCCTGGTGGAGACCCCGCCCGACCCGGTGGCGGCCGCACCGCCGCCCGCCGTCCCCGCCTGGGTCGGTGAGATCGCGACCGACCCGGACATCGCCCTGCTGCGCCGGCTCCGCGACGCCCTGGAGGCAAGTCTGTGATGAGGCGGGCCCTGTGATGCGGCGTGCCCTGCGCCTGCGCGCCGAGAGGAGATTGCTGATGTCGGCAGAAGCCGAGGTGCTCGGCGAGCTGAGACGGCTGCGGGCCCGACTGCCCCAGCTCACCGGGGCGCTCGCGGCCAGCGCCGACGGCCTGGTCCTCGCCCACGACACGGTCGACGCGGAGGCGGAGGGGGTGGCCGCGCTGACGGCGGCGGCCCTCGGCGTCTCCCAGCGGCTGACCGAGTCCACCGGCCAGGGCGGCTTCCGCGAACTCCTGGTCCGGGGCGCGGACGGCTATGTCGCCACGTACGCGGCCGGCGGCTCCGCCGTCCTCACCCTGCTCGCCGAGCCCCGGATCAACGTGGGCCGGCTCCATCTGGAGGCCCGGCGGTCCAGCGCCCGGATCGGCGAGCTGGTCGACGGGGCGCTGGACCGCAAGGACGCGAAGGACCTGAACCAGTAGCTCCACCGGATCACGCATACGACGACACGACGACACGACGCATACGACTACGAAGAGGAAGTGCGACACCCATGGCGAACACCGAGACCGCCCTCAAGGAAGCCGCGTCCATCGACGGCGCCATCGGCGCCGCGCTGGTCGACTACACCAGCGGCATGGCCCTCGGCACGATCGGCGGCGGCAAGGACCTCGACCTCACCGTCGCGGCGGCGGGCAACACGGACGTGGTCCGCGCCAAGGTCAGGACGATGGAGATGCTCGGCCTCAAGGACGAGATCGAGGACATCCTGATCACGCTCGGCGGGCAGTACCACCTGATCCGGCTGCTCAAGGGGCGGGGCACGAACGGCCTGTTCCTGTACCTGGCGCTGAACAAGGACCGGGCGAACCTGGCGATGGCCCGCCACCAGCTGAAGAAGATCGAGAGCGAGCTGGATATCTGAGCAGCGGCCGTCGGGCTACTGTCGGGCTACTCCACGAACAGTCCGCGAGCCGCCGCCTTGGCGTCGAACTCCTCCAACCGCGCCTGGGCGTCGGGCAGTTCGTCGGCCATCGCCTCCAGCAGCACCCGGCCGAGCAGCATCGGCGCGCAGGCCGTGTCGAAGGCGAGGCCGGTGCCGACGGCGGCCGGGATCAGCAGGTCGCTGTGGGCGGCGACGGGCGCGAACGCCGACTCGGCGACCGTCACCACGGTCAGCCCGGCGCCCCGGGCGTACTCCAGGGCCTCCACGACCTCCCGGGGGTGCCGGGGCAGCGCGAAGCAGAGCAGGGCGGTGGCCCCGGCCCGTACGGTCGCGTCGATACGGTCGGCGAGCATCGAGCCGCCCTCGTCGAGGAGGCGGACGTCGGGGTGGACCTTGGCGGCGAAGTACGCGAAGCCGCGCGCCTGGGAGGAGGCGGCCCGCAGCCCGAGCACGGGCAGCGGCCGGGAGGCGGCGAGCAGCCGGCCGGCGCGCTCGACGGGCGCGGGGTCGGCGAGCAGCTCGGCGAGGTGGCGGAGGTTCTCGATCTCGCCGAGGACGGCCTGCTGGTACTCGTTGTGCTCGCCAACCTCGCCCGCGGCCTCCCCGGCGGGGGCGACCTCGCGGAGGTGGCGGCGGAGGGCGGGGTAGCCGTCGAAGCCGAGTGCGACGGCGAAGCGGGTGACGGAGGGCTGGCTGACGCCTGCCAGCTCGGCCAGCTCCACGCTGGACAGGAACGCCACGTCAGCGGCGCGGCGCACCATGCAGTGCGCGATCCGCCGCTGTGTCGGTGTCAGCCGGTGCCCCTCGAAGAGCGCCTGCAGCCGCCCGGCCGGGCTGTCGCTCACGCCGTCCCCCATCCGCTCGTTCCGCCCCACTTATTCAGCCATCTCAAACTCTGCATGAAAATATGCAGCAGGGCAAGAAAAGCGGGGGGTAGCCCTACCGACGCGGAAGGCCGCCGCTCTCTACCGTGGCGAGTATGGACGAGCTCAAGAGTGACCTGGACGCCACCCTGCACGCCCGCCGTGAGCTGGGCACGGAGTACGAGGCGGAACTCGTCGATTCCTTCCTCGGCAAGGTCGAGGAGCGCCTGGACGTCACCTTGGACCGCCAGGTACGGCGCCGCCTCGCCGAGCAGCAGGTGGCCGCGGCCCGCGGCGCCCGACCGCCGGGAACGGGCGTCGAGGGCTTCGGCGAGCGGTTCGGCTTCGGGATCATCTCGCTGATCCTGGCGATCCCGCTCTCCGCGATCGCCGTCGCCCAGGCCGAGCTGCCGGGCCTGATCGTGGCCTGGCTCGGCATCGTGGGCGTGAACGCGGTCCACGCGTTCAAGGACCGGCTGCCGCTGTCGCCGCGTGATGGGGACTAGGGCCCTGGGGAGTAGCGCGGGGACCGCCGCACCCCCGGCGAACCGGGGGGCGGGACGACGGCGGTCCCCGCGGGGGACACGGGCCCGGGTCAGGGCCGGTCTCCGCGTCCGTGGCGTCGCGAGGAGTTCCGGGAGCCGCTCCGTAGTCCTTGACGCCGACAACGACCAATGTGCCTGACGCGTGTTAAGCGGGTGCTGCGCGGACGTGTCGCGCTCGTACCGTTTGCACGAACGCCCGCTCGAAGGCGGATCGGGCTACTTCACCCCGCCGTTCGCCAGGAAGGCGAGCAGGTCCTGGCGGCTGACGACACCCGTCGGCTTGCCCTCGACCAGCACGATCGCCGCGTCCGCCGACTCGCCGAGCACGGACATCAGGTCGGCGACCGGCTCGCCGGAGCCGACCTGCGGCAGCGGCGCGCTCATGTGGCGCTCCAGCGGGTCCTCCAGGGAGGCGCGCTGGGTGAACAGGGCGTCGAGCAGTTCGCGCTCGACGACCGAGCCGACGATCTCCGCCGCCATGACGTCCGGGTGTCCGGCGCCCGGCTTGACGATCGGCATCTGGGAGACGCCGTACTCGCGCAGCACCTCGATCGCCTGCCCGACGGTCTCCTCCGGGTGCATGTGGACGAGCGAGGGCAGCACGCCCTCCTTGTGCCGCAGGACGTCGGCGACGGTGGCGGAGGTGGTGTCCTCCAGGAAGCCGTAGTCGGCCATCCACTCGTCGTTGAAGATCTTCGAGAGGTAGCCGCGCCCGGAGTCCGGCAGGAGGACGACGACCACGTCGTCCGGGCCGAGCTCCTTGGCGACCTCCAGGGCCGCCACGACCGCCATGCCGCAGGAGCCGCCCACCAGGAGGCCCTCCTCCTTGGCGAGGCGGCGGGTCATCTGGAAGGAGTCCTTGTCGGAGACGGCGACGATCCGGTCCGTGACGTTCCGGTCGTACGCGGTCGGCCAGAAGTCCTCGCCGACGCCCTCCACCAGGTACGGCCGGCCGGAACCGCCGGAGTAGACCGAGCCCTCGGGGTCGGCGCCGACGACGGTGACCTTGCCGCCACCGACCTCCTTCAGGTACTTGCCGGTGCCGGAGATGGTGCCTCCGGTGCCGACGCCCGCGACGAAGTGGGTGATCTTCCCGTCCGTCTGCTCCCACAGCTCGGGACCGGTGGTCTCGTAGTGGGAGCGCGGGTTGTTCGGGTTGGAGTACTGGTCCGGCTTCCAGGCGCCCGGGGTCTCACGGACGAGCCGGTCGGAGACGTTGTAGTACGAGTCCGGGTGCTCGGGGTCGACGGCGGTGGGGCAGACCACGACCTCCGCGCCGTACGCCCGCAGCACGTTGATCTTGTCGGTGGACACCTTGTCCGGGCAGACGAAGATGCACTTGTAGCCCTTCTGCTGGGCCACGATGGCGAGGCCGACCCCGGTGTTCCCGGAGGTGGGCTCGACGATGGTGCCGCCGGGCTTGAGCGCGCCGCTCTCCTCGGCCGCCTCGATCATGCGCAGGGCGATGCGGTCCTTGACCGAGCCGCCGGGGTTGAAGTACTCGACCTTGGCCAGGACGGTGGCCTGGATGCCGGCCGTCACGTTGTTGAGCTTCACCAGCGGGGTGTTGCCGACGAGGCTGATCATCGAGTCGTGGAATTGCACCGTAATCTCCGGGGTCTCCGTAATGGTGCGTCCAGCGTATGCGTAGTCGGAGCGGGTTACGGGGCAGTTAGATCCTGAACGGCTTGAAGGAGGTGACTGCCCCTATGTCGAGGGCGAGGGTGGCACGGCGGATCGCGGCGGGCGCGGCGTACGGCGGTGGGAGCATCGGGCTCATCGGTGTGGCGGCGGTGGGTGTGGTCCTGGCCGAGGTGCAGCTGGCGAAGCGGAACGTGGGGGGCGGGGTGGCACCGCTGCCGCCGGGGGCGGACGGGCTGTACGGCCGCTCGTTCGAGGCCACGGAGCCCGCCTCGCCCCCGCTCCGGCTGGCCCTTCTGGGTGATTCGACGGCGGCGGGCCAGGGCGTGCGGCGGGCCGGGCAGACCCCGGGGGCGCTCCTGGCCTCGGGGCTCGCGGCGGTGGCGGAGCGTCCGGTGGTGCTGCGGAACGTGGCGCTGCCGGGGGCGCGCTCGGACGACCTGGAGCGCCAGGTGTCGCTGCTGTTGTCGGCCCCTGCGGGGCCGCCGGACGTCTGCGTGATCATGATCGGCGCGAACGACGTGACGCACCGGATGCCGGCCACCCAGTCGGTACGGCTGCTCGCGGCGGCGGTGCGGCGGCTGCGGACGGCCGGGGCGGAGGTGGTCGTGGGGACCTGCCCGGATCTTGGCACGATCGAGCCGGTCTACCAGCCGCTGCGGTGGATGGCACGGCGGGCGTCGCGGCAGCTGGCGGCGGCGCAGACGATCGTGGTGGTGGAGCAGGGCGGGCGGACGGTGTCGCTGGGCGACCTGCTGGGCCCGGAGTTCGCCGCGAACCCGCGGGAGATGTTCGGGGCGGACAACTACCACCCGTCGGCGGAGGGGTACGCGACGGCGGCGATGGCGGTGCTGCCGACGGTGTGCGCGGTCCTTGGCGTGTGGCCGGAAACGGACCGTCTGGAGCCGGACCGGCACGAGGACATGCTGCCGGTGGCGAAGGCGGCGGCGGAGGCGGCCCGGGAGGCGGGCACGGAGGTCACGGCGGCCCGCGCGCCGTGGGCCCTGCTCAAGCACCGCAGGCGGCGGCGCCTCCCGACGACGGAAACCCCGACGCCCACGTCCCCGGACCCGGAGGACGCGACCCGCAAGGCGTGACCGTACGGCCACCCGCCAGTGCGTGGCTGTACGGCCACCCGCAAGGGGTGGCCGTACGGCCGAGAACTGAGCGCTCGCTTAGAAAAGAGGTCCGCGTCACACTGTCAAGGCGGTGACCTGTCGCGTACGTGCAGGTAACTTCCCGTTCTGTCCGCCCACTCCGCACCCCCTGGAGCCGTGATGCCCGAAGCCGTCATCGTCTCGACCGCCCGCTCCCCGATCGGCCGGGCCTTCAAGGGCTCCCTGAAGGACCTGCGGCCCGACGACCTCACCGCGACGATCATCCAGGCCGCCCTCGCCAAGGTCCCCGAGCTGGACCCGCGCGACATCGACGACCTGATGCTCGGCTGCGGCCTCCCCGGTGGCGAGCAGGGCAACAACCTGGGCCGGATCGTCGCCGTCCAGATGGGGATGGACCACCTCCCCGGCTGCACGGTCACCCGCTACTGCTCCTCCTCCCTCCAGACCTCCCGCATGGCGCTGCACGCCATCAAGGCCGGCGAGGGCGACGTCTTCATCTCGGCCGGCGTCGAGATGGTCTCCCGGTTCACCAAGGGCAACTCCGACAGCCTCCCCGACACGCACAACCCGTTCTTCGCCGACGCCGAGGCCCGCACCGTCGCCGTCGCCGAGTCCGAGGGCTCCCACTGGCACGACCCGCGCGAGGACGGCCTCGTCCCCGACGCGTACATCGCCATGGGCCAGACCGCCGAGAACCTGGCCCGCTGGAAGGGCATCAGCCGCCAGGAGATGGACGAGTTCGGCGTACGGTCCCAGAACCTCGCCGAGCAGGCCATCAAGAACGGCTTCTGGGAGCGCGAGATCACCCCGGTCACGACCCCGGACGGCACCGTCGTCAGCGCGGACGACGGCCCGCGCGCCGGCGTCACCCTGGAGGGCGTCCAGGGCCTCAAGCCCGTCTTCCGCCCCGACGGCCTGGTCACCGCCGGCAACTGCTGCCCGCTCAACGACGGCGCCGCCGCGCTCGTGATCATGTCCGACACCAAGGCCCGCGAGCTGGGCCTGACCCCGCTCGCCCGCATCGTCTCCACCGGCGTCTCGGGCCTCTCCCCCGAGATCATGGGCCTCGGCCCGGTCGAGGCCTCCAAGCAGGCCCTCAAGCGCGCCGGCCTGACCATCGGAGACATCGACCTCGCCGAGATCAACGAGGCCTTCGCCGCCCAGGTCATCCCGTCCTACCAGGACCTCGGCCTGGACCTGGACAAGGTGAACGTCAACGGCGGCGCCATCGCCGTCGGCCACCCCTTCGGCATGACCGGCGCCCGCATCACCGGCACGCTGATCAACAGCCTCCAGTTCCACGACAAGCAGTTCGGCCTGGAGACCATGTGCGTCGGCGGCGGCCAGGGCATGGCCATGGTCATCGAGCGCCTGAGCTGAGCCGCAGCCGAGCCGTAGCCACTGGCTTCCGGGACGGCAGCCAATGGCTTCCGGGGCCCTCGGCCAACCCCGTCGCGTCCCAGCCGTGACCGAATCTCCCCCAGGATGTGACCTATGTCCCGGGGGAGAGTCATAACCCCAGGTCACAGCAGTTACGGGACTAAACACCTGGCACAAATACCTGTCCATTTCGTGACGTAATGCACTGACAGGGGGCGCGCCCTCAGTACAAGCTGCTGTAGGAAGTCGGGGGGATCGACTCGGAATCGGGAGTACGTCAGTGAGCGCCATGTCTCTTGCCCTGCTGGTGACCACGGCCGCCGCCACGGTCGTGGGCGCCGCCGCCCTGCGCGCTGCCCACGGTCTCCGTAAGCAGGTCGTCGCCCTGCGTGGCGAACTCGCCGCCGGGCCCGGCGTGTCCGTGCCGCACGCCCGCCAGACGCCCGCCGCCGAGATACGGGCCGCGGTCGCCGAGGCGCTGGCCGAGGAGCGCGAGCGCGAGCTCGCCGAGGCGCGCGCCTTCTGGGCGGCCCAGGAGGCCCGGGACGCGGCCGACGCGCCCTCCCTGCTCGGCGGTCTCGGCGGCCCCGCCGACGACGGCGGCCCCTTCTACGTGCCGCGCCAGGCCGACTTCGTGGGCCTTGAGGCCATGGCCCTGGAGGCACTGGAGGCCGAGGCCGCCGGGCTCGACGGCCCCGGTGGCGTGGACGGCGTCCTGGAGGAGTTCCCGGAGCTGACCGAGTACGCGGACGACTCCCCCGAGCTCGCCGCGGCCCGCCGCCGCCACCCCTCGCACCCCGACTTCGTGCCGGTCCAGACGCCCGTCGTCACCGACCACGAGCGCACGGTCTCGCGCCTGGAGGATCTCGCCGACACGGGCACCGCGCTGACCGACGTACGCCCCGGCCCGCTCGGCACGCTCGACGTGTACGTCTTCGCCGACGGCACCACGCTCTGCATGACTCCCGGCCACCGCGAGACCGCGGAGCGCCTCGCGGACGCCCTGCGCGCCGGCCGTACGCCGGTCCTGCTCGGCGGCTCGGGCGTCTCGGGCGCGTACGCCCTGACGTTCTCCTTCGGCGAGGCGGACGACGAGAACGTCTACATCCTGGCGGACCGCGTGATCGCATCCCTCTGACCGAGGGATCGCGGCCGTACAGCCCCTACAGCCCCGACCGCTCCGCCGACTCCCGTACCAGCCTCACGGCCTCGCCCAGTTCCCGCTCCCAGGGACCGGCCGGGGCCGTTCGCAGTGCCAGGGCCAGATCGGTCCCGGCGACGAGGAGTTGGTCGGCGACCACGAAAACGCCGACGTCCGGCATGACCCGCCCGGCCCCCGCAGACCCCACGGGCCCCTCGGGCTCCCCCTCCGAGCCCCCCTCGACCCGCTGCGCACGGAGCGCCAACTCCCTGGCCAGCGCGAGCCCTTCGGCGGCCGCGCCGCGCTGGAGGCGGCTCTGCGGGGCGGCCCGCAGCCGGTCGGCGAACCGCTCGACGGCGGCGGTCAGTTCACTCGTATCAAGCACGCCGCGACCCTACGCGCCCGTCCGGGACTGTTGCCAACGGGCGGACACTCGGGCACGGTGACGGGAAGGAGCACACGGCAACACGCGTCCGGAGGCGCCGATGTCCCACGTATTCTCCGAAGAGACCCACCGCAACCTGCTCGCCCGTATCCCGCACTGCACCGGTCGTGAAGTCTCCGACTGGCTCCGCACCGTAGAGGAAGGCCCCTCCCTCGTCCGCTTCGAGGAGAAGGTCAGCTGGCTCCGGGGCGCACACGACCTCGCGTACGGCCACGCGAAGGCGATCATCCACGAGTACGACCTCCGCCGGGCCGCCCGCCGCCTGCTCTGAGGTCACGTGAGGGCCCGCCCGCGCGGGCCGCTCACTCCGAGGAGAACGATCGCTCTCCCTCTCTCCCTGTAGAGTAGGAGAACGATGGTTCTCTACGCAGGGAGTGATCGGGCGATGGACACGGACACCGCCGAGCTACGGCTCCTGGAGGCCGCCGAGACGCTCTTCGACGAACGCGGGGTGCAGGCGGTCGGCATGGACGCCATCCGTACCGCGTCCGGCGTCTCGCTCAAGCGCCTCTACCAGCTCTACCCGTCCAAGGACCACCTGGTCTGGGCCGTCCTCAACCGCCGCGACAGCGCCGTACGGGAGGCCATCGCCGCCCACGGGGCCGCCCACGCCACCACCCCGTACGAGCGCGCCCTGGCGGTCTTCGACTACCTGGGCGAGTGGTTCGCGGACCCGGGCTTCCGCGGCTGCGCCTTCATCAACACCTTCGGCGAGATGGGCGGCATCTCCGAGGACGTCGCCGCCATCGCCCGCGGGCACAAGCAGGCGCTGCGGGGTTACTTCGCCGAACAGACGAAGGCACTCGGCGCCCCGTCGGATCTGGCCGACCAGCTGGCGCTGCTCGCCAACGGCGCCATGGCCGTCGCCGGCATCGAGGGCTCCCCCGAGCCGGCCACCCGGGCGAAGGACGCGGCGCGGGTCCTCCTGGAGGCGGCGCTCAAGACCTAGGCGCGCCGCCCAGACGCGCGAAAGGGCCCGCCCGGCGGAAGCCGGACGGGCCCTGAACGTCACACGGGTCACCCAGGGGTGCGTCAGTCGTCGCCCTGCAGGATCGACAGCAGACGCAGCATCTCCAGGTAGATCCACACCAGGGTCAGGGTGAGGCCGAAGGCCGCCAGCCAGGACTCCTCGCGCGGGGCGCCGTAGTTCACGCCGTCCTCGACCTGCTTGAAGTCGAGGGCGAGGAAGCAGGCACCGAGGATGATGCCGATGACACCGAAGAGGATGCCGAGGCCGCCGCTGCGGAAGCCCAGGCCGTCACCGGCGCCGTCGAAGAGCGAGAACAGCGCGTTGACCGCCATCAGCAGGATGAAGCCGATCGCGGCCGCCATCACGAAGCCGTAGAAGCGGCGGGTCACACGGATCCAGCGCATCTTGTAGGCGATCAGCACACCGGCGAAGACCGCCATCGTGCCGAGGACCGCCTGCGCGACCACACCGGGCGAGATGTACGTCGAGACGGTGGCCGAGATGACGCCGAGGAAGACACCCTCGAACGCCGCGTAGGCCAGGATCAGCGCGGGCGAGGCCTTGCGCTTGAAGGACTGCACCATGGCGAGGACGAAGGCGACCAGGGCGGCGCCGATGGCGATGCCGTAGGACTTGCCGAGGTTCGCCTCGTCGACCGGCAGCAGGAACCACGCGAGGGCGGCGGTGACCACGACCGTACCGAGCGTCATGGCCGTACGGCTCACGACGTCGTCGATCGTCATCACATCGCCGCGCGCCTGCTGCGGGGCGCCGAGCTGGGTGTCCTGCGCGTACGGGTTCGTCGCGTACGGGTTCGTCGCGCCCTGGGCGTACGGGTTGGTTCCGACGGCGGGACCCCCGGCCTGCGGCGGCTGCGGCGGCGGGCTGAAGCCGGCGCCACCCGTGTCGCGGCTGAACCCCCGTCGCGAGAAGACCGGGTTGCTGCTCCTCATCTCACTCCTCCATGCGGCCGCACTGCGCAGCCTTGACACAAGAGTAATAGGGAAGCAAAAGAAACTCCCTAGTGCTCGGGGAGGATCTTTCCGAGATCGTCAGGGAGGGCCGGGGGCGACGGCGGTGAGCTGTGCCCCGAATGGCCCTGGCCGGCAGGGCTCCGTGGCCCCTCACCACGCCTGATGCTCCCCGGCCACACTCCAGGGTGGAGACCGGGGAGCCGCACCAGCGGCGGGGGCCGTGGCCGGGCTCGACCGGAGTGTTCACTCCGGCTTCGTTCAGCTGGTGATGCCCCAGTTCTGCGTGCCCGGGATGGGGCTGGCGCAGGTCCACAGAGTGACCCAGGTGCCGTTGGAGGTGCCGTTGCCGTATCCGGTGAAGCACTTGTCGCTGTACTTCATGCGGGCCTGGCTCGCGTAGTAGCCGCGCGCGGGCATCTGGATGGACTGGACCGTGTTGTTGCGCGCCCCACAGTCCCACAGCGTCAGAACGGCGCCGTTGGTGTTGTAGGCGTTGCCCCTGGGCGTGACGCACTTGCCGCTTGCCTTGTGGATCAGGCGGTCGTCGCCGATCTCCTGGTAGTACGTCTGCAGGGAGCTGTAGGTGCAGTCCCAGAAGGTCAGGACAGTTCCGTTGGACGTGCCGTTGCCTTCGGGAGTGAGGCACTTGGTGCCGTTGCCGGGGTAGTTCATGACGCGTCCGACGGAGTTGTCAGCCTGCGCCGGGGCCGTGTTGAGCATGGTGAAGGCCAGGAATGCCGCCAGGACGGTGGCAGCGCCGCGTGCCAGATTCTTCATGGTGCGAGTCCCTCTCAGGTGACGTCATGCGAGGCGAGGGACGCCTACTGTCACCGGAGGCACCGCAAACGCGCATCCCCCAGTTGCGTGCGCGCAGGACAGACGGCGGACCAGCGCGCGTAGCGGCTGTTCCTCAACCTGTGGTGACATCCCCCCGGCCGGGACCTGAACGCACCAGGCTTCCTGACCTGCATGATCTTCATGCAGGTGACAGAGTGCGCGAAGCCGACCGCCCAGTCAACCGGTATCCCGCCGCCACCCGGACCCTCGGCCGTGGGCCTGGAGTAGGCCCACACCCGGTCCATGCAAAGACACCGAGAGCGGTGGCCGGAACGCACCGTTCTGGCAGGTCACATCACGTGCCCGGTGAGCGCGACCGTCCCGCCCAGAACTCGGGTTGTTCCTCCGCCGCCGAACGATCCGCTGCCCAGGCGTTTCTCGATCGCCAGGACCAAGCTGCAGCCGATCACTCTTTGACGCCGGACCAACGTGTCCCCGCCGTGTTCCCACGATGGGTGCGGCGGTGGGTCGCCACCCTCGCAGGTGGATCGTTTGGGGCGGCTTGTGCCCGGAACCGGACTCGAACCGGTACGGCCCGAAGGCCAGCGAGGTTTAAGCTCGCCGTGTCTGCATTCCACCATCCGGGCATGGCGCGCGGCTCCGCATTGGCACATGAGCCTATCGGGGCGCTTCCCTCGTTCAGCGGAACGCTGGCCCGATGTTGTCTTATTTTATTGACGTCTGAGGGTGCGTCAGTGCAGGTGGGGCCCGCTCCGGCGAACTGTGGCGCGGGTCGCGGCCGCAAAAACCGGCACGGCGGAATGACGGAAACTCGCCGCCTCGACGGCCCGGTGTGGAGCATCCCCCCAGGGGTACCGCGTCTCAGGGGACCCGTCATACCTCAGGAGGAGAGCCGGGCCGTGTGGTCCGACTCCAGTCGACCCTGTGAACGGGCACGTGGGCGGACGACCGGGGCCTCAACGTTCGACACGATGGAGTGGTTCCCGAACATCCCGCGTTGACAGGAGTCCCCCTCGTGACCACCACCCCCACCGTGTCCCGCGCCACCGCGGTGGCCGCCCGCGCCACGGATCTCTCGAAGGTCTACGGACAGGGCGAGACCCAGGTGGTCGCTCTGGACGGGGTCACCGTGGACTTCCGGCAGGGCGAGTTCACCGCGATCATGGGCCCGTCCGGCTCGGGCAAGTCGACCCTGATGCACTGCGTGGCCGGCCTCGACTCCTTCAGCTCCGGTTCGGTCCGCCTCGGCGAGACCGAGCTCGGCTCCCTGAAGGACAAGCAGCTCACCCAGCTCCGCCGGGACAAGATCGGCTTCATCTTCCAGGCGTTCAACCTGCTGCCGACGCTGACGGCGCTGGAGAACATCACGCTGCCGATGGACATCGCGGGCCGCAAGCCCGACAAGCAGTGGGTGGAGAAGGTCATCGACATGATCGGCCTGTCCGGCCGGCTCGGCCACCGCCCCGCGCAGCTCTCCGGCGGCCAGCAGCAGCGCGTCGCCGTGGCCCGCGCGCTGGCCTCCCGCCCCGAGATCATCTTCGGTGACGAGCCGACCGGAAACCTGGACTCGCGCTCGGGCGCCGAGGTCCTCGGCTTCCTGCGCAACTCCGTGCGCGAGCTGGGCCAGACGGTCGTCATGGTCACCCACGACCCGGTCGCCGCCTCCTACGCGGACCGCGTCATCTTCCTCGCGGACGGCCGGATCGTCGACGAGATGCTCCACCCGACCGCGGACGGCGTGCTCGACCGCATGAAGGCCTTCGACGCCAAGGGCCGCACGAGCTGAGGCCGCTCCGGGGCACCGCCCCCGGACCCAGGACCGGGCACCGCCCCCGGTCCCCGGACCCGGGCACCGCCCCCGGACCCCGCGCCCCTCGACCTCCGGCCCCTCGGGCCCCCACTTCAGGACACACCCATGTTCCGTACCGCCTTGCGCAACGTGCTCGCGCACAAGGCCAGGCTGCTGATGACCGTCCTCGCCGTGATGCTCGGCGTGGCCTTCGTCTCCGGCACCCTGGTCTTCACCGACACCCTCTCCCAGGCCTTCCGCCAGCAGTCGGCCAAGAGCTACGACGACGTCGCCGTCGCCGTGACCATGTACCCGACCCCCGAGGAGGCCGCGAAGACGCCCGGCCTCTCCCAGGGCGTCATCGACCGCCTCGGGAAGCTCGACGGCGTCGCCTCCGTCACCGGTCGGGCCGACGGCTTCGCCGGCGTGCCCGACAAGAACGGCAAGCTGATCGGCGTCGGCTGGTCCAACAAGGGCACCAACTTCGCCCCCGGCGCCGACGGCAAGGACCGGGCGTACGACTTCACCCAGGGCGCGGGTCCGCTCCAGGACGGCCAGATCGCCCTCGACAAGGACACCGCCAGCAAGGGCGGCTACCAGGTCGGCGACACCGTCCGCGTCGCCACCAACGGCCCGGTGAAGGAGTACACCCTCGCCGGTGTCTTCACGACCGAGGACGGCGCGGTCAGCGCCGGCGGCAGCATGGTCCTCTTCGACACCGCCGTCGCGCAGAAGCAGTACGTGAAGCCGGGCTTCTACCGGGACGCCACCATCGTCGCCGCCCCCGGCTCCGACGCCGGCAAGCTCCTCGACGAGGTCCTGAAGGTCGTCCCGAAGTCCGCCACGGCCCAGACCGGTCAGGCGCTCGCCGACCAGCAGGCCCGCGACATCGAGCAGGGCCTCGGCAATCTGAAGCAGGTGCTGCTCGGCTTCGCCGGCATCGCGCTCTTCGTCGGCGTCTTCCTCATCGCCAACACCTTCACCATGCTGGTCGCCCAGCGCACCAAGGAACTCGCACTGATGCGCGCCGTCGGTGCCTCGCGCAAGCAGATCACCCGCTCCGTCCTCGCCGAGGCCGGAATCGTCGGACTGATCGCCTCGGCGGTCGGCTACGGCCTGGGCATCGCGCTCGCCGCCGGGCTCCGCGCGGGCATGAACGCCTTCGACCTGAAGGTGCCGGGCGGCCCGCTGGTCCTCACCGCCACCCCGGTCATCGCCGCGTTCTCCGTCGGCGTCCTGATCACCATGTTCGCCGCCTGGCTGCCCGGCCGCCGCGCCGCGAAGATCCCGCCGGTCGCCGCCATGAGCAGCGTCCATGCGGCGGCGACCACCAAGTCGCTCGTGGTCCGCAACACCGTCGGCGCCGTGATCACCGCGATCGGCGCGGCCATGATCGTGCTCGGCGCCGGCAAGGGCGGCGACGACGGCCGGATGTTCATCGCGGGCGGCGCGTTCGTCACCCTCATCGGTGTGATCGTGCTGATCCCGCTGCTCTCCCGCCCGGTGATCGCCCTGATCCGCCCGCTCTTCGTCGGTCTCTTCGGGGTCTCCGGCAAGCTCGCCGGGCTCAACGCGGTCCGCAACCCGCGCCGTACCGGGGCCACCGCCTCCGCGCTCGCCATCGGTCTGACCCTGGTCACCGGCCTCACCGTGCTCGGTACGACGGTGGGCGCGGCCCTGGACAAGATGACGACGGATCAGATCCGCGCCGACTACCTGATCACCATGGCCGAGGGCGCGGGTGACGGCCTGGACCCGGCGGCCCTCGCGGCGCTCGAGAAGACCCCGGGCGCCACCGCCGTCTCGCCGCAGCAGGCCGGCTGGTTCACCCTGAAGGGCAAGGACGTCTCGGCCTCCGGTGTCACCCCCGGCGACATCGAGAAGCTGATCAAGCTCAACACCGTCAAGGGCTCGCTCGGCTCGCTCGGCCAGGGCCAGATCGCGATCGCCGAGAAGACGGCGACCAAGCAGGGCTGGAAGGTCGGCGACACGCTGCCGGTCGAGTACGGCGACAAGAAGAAGGGCAAGCTGACGGTCGGCGCGATCTACGAGGACAGCGAGTTCGTCTCGCCGGTCCTGATCGACGCGAAGACCATCACCGCCCACGAGCAGAAGTCCTACATCCCGCAGATTTTCGTCTCGATGGACGGCGGGTCCTCGGCGGCCGGCGACAAGGCGCTCGCGCAGGCCATGGGCGACAACCCGGCCATCACCGTCATGGACCAGAAGGACATCCGTGACCTGTTCGGCGGGCAGATCAACCTGCTCCTGAACATCATGTACGGCCTGCTCGCGATGGCCCTGCTCATCGCGATCCTGGGCGTCGTGAACACCCTGGCCATGTCCGTCTTCGAGCGTCAGCAGGAGATCGGCATGCTGCGGGCGATCGGCCTGGACCGCCGCCGCGTGAAGCGGATGGTCCGTCTGGAGGCCGTGGTCATCTCGCTCTTCGGCGCGGTGGTCGGCATCGGCCTCGGCTCGTTCCTCGGCTGGGCGATCGGCGAGACGTTCAAGAGCAGCCTGCCGGGCTACGCCCTGGTCCTGCCCTGGGACCGGATCGGGATCTTCCTGGTCCTGGCCGGACTGGTCGGCGTCCTCGCCGCCATGTGGCCGGCCCGCAGCGCGGCCAGGCTGAACATGCTGGCGGCCATCAAGACCGAGTAGGTCCGGTACGTACGCGGTGAAGGGCCGGGTTCCCCACGGGGAGCCCGGCCCTTCACCGTTCCTACGTTCCTTGTGCCTTCTCGTTCCAGACCCGCGACCGCAGCGGCACGTCCGAGATCCCCGACTCCGGTGTCTTCACCGCGAGGAACTGGTTGACGCCGATCCGGTTGCGCTCGAAGGAGACCGCCGAGGCAGCCATGTACAGCCGCCAGATCCGCGCCCGGCCCGGCGAGGTGAGCCGTACCGCACGGCCCCAGTCGGCCTCCAGATTGGCCACCCAGCGGCGCAGCGTCAGGGCGTAGTGCTCGCGGATCGCCTCCACGTCCCGCACCTCGAAGCCGGCGTCCTCCAGCGTCGTCAGGGTGCGGCCCATCGGGGCGAGTTCGCCGTCGGGGAAGACGTACGCGTCGATGAAGACGTCGACCTCGTACGCCTCCTCGTGCGGCTCCGGGCGGCGCGCGATCTGGTGGTTGAGCAGCCGGCCGCCCGGCTTGAGCAGGGCGTGCAGTATGTCGGCGTACTCGCGGTAGCGGACCTCGCCCACGTGCTCGGCCATGCCGATGGAGGAGATCGCGTCGTACGGCCCGTCCTTGACGTCCCGGTAGTCCTGGACCCGGATCTCGATCCGGTCCGTCAGGCCCTCCTCGGCGATCCGCTTGCGGGCGAACGCGGCCTGCTCGCGGGAGAGCGTGATGCCGACGACCCGCGCGCCGTACTCGCGGGCCGCGTGGATCGCCATCGAGCCCCAGCCGCAGCCGACGTCGAGGAGCCGGTCGCCCTCCTTCAGATTCAGCTTCCGGGCGATCAGGTCCAGCTTGTCGCGCTGGGCGTCCTCCAGCGTCCCGCCGTCCGTCCAGTACGCGCAGGAGTAGACCATCGAGGGCCCGAGGACGAGTGCGTAGAAGTCGTTGCCCACGTCGTAGTGGTGACTGATCGCCTGCTTGTCGCGCCGCTTGCTGTGCCGGGAGCCGGTGCGGCGGCGCATCTCCTCGGCGGGCGGCGCGGGCGGCGGGTAGGGCCCGGCCAGCTTCAGCAGCGCGGCGGCCGCGGCCCGCAGCTTCGGGTCGCGTACGGCCTCCAGGGCGCTCCTGGTCTCCTCGCCGCGCTCCCAGAGCAGCCCCGCGAGCCGGTCCAGGACCTCGTACAGATCGCCCTCGACGTCGATGTCACCGGCCACCCAGGCCCGGGCCAGGCCGAGTTCGCCGGGCTTCCACAGCATCCGGCGCAGGGCGCGGCGGTGCCGGACGATCAGTACGGGGGCGCCTGCGGGGCCGGCTTCGCTGCCGTCCCAGGCCCGCAGCCGCACCGGGAGCGGGGCCCCCAGCAGGTCCTCCGCGAGAGTGGTCAGCCGCAATGCGGCGTCGGCCATGGTGCACACCTCCGTGATGTCGTGCCCCAGAAATGTTCGTCACCACGTAAACACCCTCGGTAGGCGTTTTTCGTCCCGTAGGCGCGCAACGACTCGGCAAAACACCCGGGCGGACATGCCGAAGGGCCGTCCGCACCACGGATGGCGGACGGCCCTTACGGGAACAGCGGGTGGAACTAGGAGGCCTTGGCCTTCTCCTGGCTCGCCGCGGCGGCGGGGGCCGGGGCGGGCTTGGCGGCCTCGTAGAACTCCTCGCGCGGCGTCTCCATCGCACCGAGGGAGACGACCTCACGCTTGAGGAACATCGCGAGGGTCCAGTCGGCGAAGACGCGGATCTTGCGGTTCCAGGTCGGCACGGCCATGCCGTGGTAGCCACGGTGCATGTACCAGGCGAGCCGGCCCTTGAGCCTGATCTTCATCTTGCCCATGACGATCATCGCGACGCCCTTGTGGAGGCCGAGGCCCGCCACCGCACCCTTGTTGGAGTGCGAGTACTCCTTCTGCGGGAAGCCCCGCATGCCGGAGACCACGTTGTCGCCGAGGACCTTCGCCTGACGCAGCGCGTGCTGGGCGTTCGGCGGGCACCAGGCGTTCTCCACGCCGGCCTTGCGGGCGGCGAGGTCCGGAACCTGGGCGTTGTCGCCGGCGGTCCAGATGTAGTCGGTGCCGGTGACCTGGAGGGTCGGCTGGGCGTCCACGTGGCCGCGCGGGCCGAGCGGGAGGCCGAAGCGGGCGAGCGCCGGGTTGGGCTTGACGCCCGCGGTCCACACGATCGTGTTGGAGTCGACCTCAAGGCCGTTCTTCAGCACGACGTGGCCGTCGACGCAGGAGTCCATGGAGGTCGAGAGGTAGATCTCGACACCGCGGCCCTCAAGGTGCTCCTTGCCCCAGCGGCCCAGCTCCGGGCCGACCTCGGGAAGGATCTTGTCGGCGGCGTCGACCAGGATGAAGCGCATGTCCTCGCGCTTCACGTTGGTGTAGTACTTCGCCGCGTCGCGGGCCATGTCCTCGACCTCGCCGATGGTCTCCGCGCCGGCGAAGCCGCCGCCAACGAAGACGAAGGTCAGCGCCTTGCGGCGGACCTCCTCGTTGGTCGTCGAGTCGGCCTTGTCCAGCTGCTCCAGGACGTGGTTGCGGAGGCCGATGGCCTCTTCCACGCCCTTCATGCCGATGCCCTGCTCGGCCAGACCGGGGATCGGGAAGGTGCGGGAGACCGCGCCCATCGCGACGACCAGGTAGTCGAACGGCAGGTCGTACGCCTCGCCGACGAGCGGCGCGATCGTGGCGACCTTGCGGTCCTGGTCGATGGTGGTGACGCGACCGGTGAGCACCTCGGCTCCGCGCACGACACGTCGCAGCGGGACGACGACGTGGCGCGGGGAGATGCTGCCTGCGGCGGCTTCGGGGAGGAAGGGCTGGTACGTCATGTACGAGCGCGGGTCGACGACCGTGACGGTCGCTTCCGCATAACGCATCTTCTTGAGGATGCGTCGTGCTGCGTACAGGCCTACGTACCCACCGCCTACTACGAGGATCCTGGGACGCTCCGTGGTGCTCATGCATCCGAGTATCCACCCCTCCCAGGGGGGTCGCTCGTGCGCCCCTTCACAAGGTTCTGGACCACCTCTGCTACACTCCGCCGCCCCGTGATCCAGGTCATGGTCGTGCAAAGGAACCACGATGCGGTGGTGAACGTTGTTCACCCCTACTGAACTGGCCAGGAGAGGGTCCGGTAACCCTGAACCAGAGGGTGCGTTCACACGATGGAAACATCGAGCGAACAGGGCCTCCCACCTACGAAAGAGCCCCGACAGGGGTGTCGGAGGCCTAGATGACCCTCTACCGCCCCCATCAGGGCTCTTTTCCTTGTGAAGAACTTCACGAACTTTCCCGACGCGCTGTCTCGGGGTGCGTCGTGGCGTGCCCGTTATGCCACGGAGAGTGCGATTCCGTCGAGGATGTCGTGCTCGCTGACGACGACCTCGCGGGCCCCGGTCCGCTCCATGATCTCCCGCAGGACGAGCGCCCCGGAGACGATCACGTCGACCCGCCCGGGATGCATCACCGGGATCGCGGCGCGCTCGGCGTGCGTGGAGGCGACCAGCGTGTCGACGATCTCCGCGACCTTCTCGTACGGGACACGGGAGTGGTGGATCTTCTCGGAGTCGTACTCCTGGAGCCCCAGCGCGATCGCCGCGACCGTGGTGACCGAGCCCGCGAGCCCGACCAGGGTCCCGGCCTCGCGGATCGGCACGGTCTCCTCGGCGAGGTCGAGGGCGGCCCGGATGTCGGCGCGGATCGCGGCGATCTCCTCGGCGGCCGGCGGGTCGCTGCGGACGTGCCGCTCGGTCAGCCGTACGCAGCCGATGTCGACGGAGCGGGCGGCCTCGACGTGCTTGTTGCCGACGACGAACTCGGTGGAGCCGCCGCCGATGTCCACGACGAGGTACTTCTCCGTGCCGTGCAGCTCGCCCGTGGCGCCGGTGAAGGAGAACTCGGCCTCCTGGTCGCCGGTGATCACCTCGGGTTCGACGCCCAGGATGTCCAGGACTCCGCGCACGAACTCGTCGCGGTTCTCGGCGTCCCGGGAGGCGGAGGTGGCCACGAAGCGCAGCCGCTCGGCGCCGAGCTCCTCGATGACGGCCGCGTAGTCGCGGCAGGCGGCGAAGGTCCGCTCCAGCGCCTCGGGCGCGAGCCGGCCGGTCCGGTCGACGCCCTGGCCGAGCCGGACGATCGTCATCCGCCGGTCCAGCTCGATCAGCTCAACCGTCGAGCCCGCGCCGGAGGCGCTATCGGGCACAGCGACGTCGGCGACGAGGAGACGGATGGAGTTCGTACCGCAGTCGATGCCGGCGACCCGGGTCACTTCGTCTCCCCTTCTTCCTTCTCCGCGCACGGGTTGACGCAGGGGCCCTTGGCCCACCACTCCGGCAGCATCGCGATGGCCTCGTCGCCGAACGGGTTGACGCCAGGACCTGCGACCAGCGAGTGGCCGACGAGGACGTGCAGGCACTTGACCCGGTCGGGCATGCCGCCGGCGCTCGGGAAGCCCTCCAGGACCTCGATGGCGTCCCGGCGGGCGATGTAGTCCTCGTGCGCGGCCCGGTAGGCGGCGGCCAGCTCCGGGTCGGTGGCGAGCCGGGCCTGCATCTCCTTCATGACCCCGTTGGCCTCAAGGGTGCCGATCGCGGAGGCCGCCCGGGGGCAGGTCAGGTAGTACGTGGTCGGGAAGGGCGTGCCGTCCGGGAGCCGCGGCGCGGTCTCGACGACGTCCGGGTTGCCGCAGGGGCAGCGGTGCGCGATGGCGCGCAGCCCCCGGGGCGGGCGGCCGAGCTGGGCTTCGAAGGCGGCGACGTCCGCCTCGGTCGGCTCGGTGCGTGCGGTCTGCGGAGGGGGCGTTTCCATCGTTGCGTCTTGTCTTCTCGTCGGGTGCGGTCGGTGGGGCCGGTGGGTGGGGACGATAGGTCGGGTGGTCTAGCGGGGCGCGTCCGCGCGGTCCACGCCTTCCCAGAGGTCGGAGTACCAGGGGCGGTCGGCCGCGCCCTGCTCGGTGCGCCGGGCGCGCTCGGCCTCGGGGTCGTTCACGGTGAAGCCGGTCTCGCCGGGCACCACGTAGTGCAGGTGCTCGCGGGCGAGCCGGCGGATGTACGCGGGGTCCTGGAGCCGGGCCTTCTCGTCCCGCAGCTCCTCGACGCGCGCGGCGGCGTCGGCGGCCTGGCGCTCCTGCTCGGCGATCTCGGCGCGCTGGGAGACGTACTGCCGCATGGGGTACGCGAGCGCGACGATCAGCGAGCAGACGACCAGGGCGAGGAAGGCCGCGCGGCCGGTGAGCCGGGAGCGGCGGGCCTGGCGGCGGGTCTGGGAGCGGTAGACACGGGCGGCGGTCTGCTCGCCGAGCAGCCTGATCCTGGTCGCGGTCGAGAACCGGTCCCGGGCCATGTGCGCGCCTCCCCTTTACGTACGTACGTCCCCGCACACGGTACGGGACCGGGTGCGGGGACGTAGGTAACCGGGCGACCTGCAGGTCAGCCCTTGAAGCAGATCAGCCCTTGAAGCGCGGGAAGGCGCTGCGGCCGGCGTAGACGGCCGCGTCGTCGAGGATCTCCTCGATGCGCAGGAGCTGGTTGTACTTGGCGACGCGCTCGGAGCGGGCCGGGGCGCCGGTCTTGATCTGGCCGCAGTTGGTGGCGACGGCGAGGTCGGCGATGGTGACGTCCTCGGTCTCGCCGGAGCGGTGCGACATCATGCACTTGAAGCCGCTGCGCTGGGCCAGCTCGACGGCGTCCAGGGTCTCGGTCAGCGAACCGATCTGGTTGACCTTGACCAGCAGGGCGTTGGCGGCGCCGTCCTCGATGCCGCGCGCCAGACGCTCCGGGTTGGTGACGAACAGGTCGTCGCCGACGATCTGGACCTTGGCGCCCAGCTTGTCGGTGAGGACCTTCCAGCCCGACCAGTCGTCCTCGAACAGCGGGTCCTCGATGGAGACCAGCGGGTACGCGGAGACGAGCTCCTCGTAGTACTCGGTCATCTCGGCGGCCGAGCGGGACTTGCCCTCGAACTCGTACTTGCCGTCCTTGTAGAACTCGGACGCGGCGACGTCGAGCGCGAGCGCGATGTCCTTGCCCGGGGCGTAACCGGCCTGCTTGATGGCCTCCAGGATGAGGTCGAGCGCCTCACGGTTGGAGTCCAGGTTCGGGGCGAAGCCGCCCTCGTCGCCGAGGCCGGTGGACAGGCCCTTGGTCTTCAGGACGGACTTGAGGGTGTGGTAGACCTCGGTGCCCCAGCGCAGGGCCTCGGAGAAGGACTCCGCGCCGATCGGCGCGATCATGAACTCCTGGATGTCCACGTTGGAGTCGGCGTGCGAGCCGCCGTTCAGGATGTTCATCATCGGAACGGGCAGCAGGTGCGCGTTCGGGCCGCCGAGGTAGCGGAAGAGCGGGAGGTCCGAGGCCTCGGACGCGGCGTGCGCGACGGCGAGGGAGACGCCGAGGATGGCGTTGGCGCCGAGCGAGGCCTTGTTGTCCGTGGCGTCCAGGTCGAACATGGCCTGGTCGATGAGGCGCTGCTCGGTGGCGTCGTAGCCGACGAGCTCCGGGCCGATCTGCTCGATCACGGCGAGGACGGCCTTCTCGACGCCCTTGCCCATGTAGCGGTTCTTGTCTCCGTCACGGAGCTCAATGGCCTCGAACGCACCGGTGGAGGCACCGGACGGAACGGCAGCACGGCCAGTGCTGCCGTCGTCGAGGCCGACCTCGACCTCGACCGTGGGGTTGCCTCGGGAGTCCAGGATTTCCCGGGCTACGACGACGTCGATGGACGGCACGAGCATCTCCTTCTGGGATGTGACGCTAGATGTGACGCATGCGGTGCAGGGTCGCTTTGGCCTTGCGACAAGAGCCTAACCGGCTCCGAGGCTCCGGCCAGCCGGGCGCCCGACCCCTGGGACGAAAAAGGACCCAAGGACACGCATCTGGGGCCAAAGGCCCTCAGGACTACTCGGCGGTAACCGTCGGGGGTCGGTCGGGCGACGGATCACGGATATCGGATCACGGATCTTGGATCTTGGATCTTGGATCTTGGATATCGGATCCGGAAACGCGGAACCCCGGTCCGGAGCGCACGGGGGAAGAGTGCTCCGGACCGGGGTGGTCACCGCGGGAGGGTCGTGGGACCCGCGTGAGCCGCCGGACTCACACGGGCCGCCGGGCTCACTTCAGGTGAAGCTGCTGGCCCGGGTAGATCAGGTCGGCGTCCTCGACGACGTCCTTGTTGAGCTCGAAGAGCTTCGCCCAGCCGCCCTTGACGTCGTGGGCGGCGGCGATCTTGCTCAGCGTGTCGCCGGCGACGACCTTGTACTCGCCGTCACCCTTCTTGACCTTCTTGCCGGTCGGGGTGGTGACGGTCTTCTTCGACTCGGTCTTCTTGGCCGCGGCCTTGGGGGCGGTCCGCTGCTCGCTGCGGGTCGTCGGCTGCTCGGCCTGACGCTCCTGCTGCGGGGCGCTCTCGACGGCACCGGTGTTCGGCGAGGCGGAGGAGAGGCCGACGCCACAGCTCGGCCAGGCACCCTTGCCCTGACCGGCGAGGACCTTCTCGGCGATCGCGATCTGCTGCGACTTGGAGGCCTGGTCGGCGCTCGCGGCGTACGCGGTGCCACCGAAGGCGGCCCAGGTGGAGCTCGAGAACTGCAGGCCGCCGTAGTAGCCGTTGCCGGTGTTGATGGACCAGTTGCCGCCGGACTCGCACTGGGCGACCTTGTCCCACTCGGAGACGGTGGCGGCCGAGGCGGTGCCGGCGCCCATCAGCGGGGCGGCGACGGCGACACCGGCGACACCGGCGAGAGCGACGGCGCGGGTGGCCTTGGAGGGACGACGGTGTTTGCCCTTGGCGGAAAACAGCATGGGACTTCTCCTCACCGACGCCTACGAGGTGAGCTGTCGGGTTCGGGCCATGTGAGTTGCCCGGCCGCGCGACCTAGCGCGCGGCTTAACCCCAAGCCGTTCCGTCGGCCGTCTGTCTCAACGGCCGGGGACGGCACTTACCTTGGGTCCCCCGCTCCTGCCTTCGGCGCTTGACGCGACGACTGTTCCCATCGGCCGACGGCAGGATTCGGCGTTTCGGTCGACGGGGCCCGCGGTGGCGAGCGGTGACGACCGTAGACACAGACCCGGGGGAAGTTCAAAGACGTCCATGGGGGACAAAACGCCCCTACTTGCCTCGGGGCGAAGGGTATTTACGCAGGTGAGAGGCGACGGAAGCAGATTTTGCGGACGGGACACGCCAGTTGAGGCAAAGAGACCCATGTCTCACTTACACAGAACCGGACATTCACGGCCGAACTACCCGCGCTCAGCTGCCGCCTCGTCAGGCTGACCGATCGTGAGATCGAGGCTCTGGCCAGGAAGGATGAGGTCCGGATCGAGGCCGACCGTCGCGCGGTTGGCGTCGTAGAGGGCGCCCCAGCCACCGGGGAGTTCGTTGCGCTGGGCGATCACCGTGAGGTTGTCGCCGGGCTTGACGGTGTATTCACCGATAGCATCCGAGATGTCCTCGGCGGGCTTGTTGCCCTCGACGCCCTCTGTGCCCTTTGTGTTCCCACTGTCCGGGTTTGCGGCCTTGTTCTTGTCGGCGGCATCCGGTGTCGGCGTGTCGGTCGGAGCGCCGGACGTCTCACCGGTCGGCGAGTCGGACGGCGAGGCGTGGCGACCGGTTTCGAGCGACTTGTCCTTATTGAGCGTCTCCTCCGGATCCGCGTCACCCCGGTGCTTACCGGTGCCGGGAGTGGCCGACGCGGACGGCGTGGACGAGGGGGTCCCGGGCGTGGCGGGGGTCTCGGGACTCTCGGGCTTCGCGAGGGCTTCCGGAGGGGTGTCGACGGTCGGGAGCCCGCCCGTGCGGTCGGACTCCGGGAGCGGGTCCGTGGACTCCGAGGGCGTGACAGCCGGCCCCGGGTGGACGTCGGGCTTGACGCCGTCGTTCGTCAGCCCGGCGATCGGGGCGCAGGTGGCCCACTGCTGGTCGCCCGCGGCGAGGGCCTTCTCGGCCACCGCTATCTGCTGGGCCCGGCTGGCCAGGTCCGCGCTGGGCGCGTACGCCAGGCCGCCGTGCCGCTCCCAGCTGACCTGGGTGAACTGGAGCCCGCCGTAGAGCCCGTTGCCGTAGTGGGCGCTCCACTGGCCGCCCGACTCGCACTCGGCGACCCGGTCCCAGGTGGCCGCGTCGGCGGCGGATGCCGAGCCCGCACCCAAGAGGGGCAGCGCGAGGGCCGACCCCGTCACGCCTGCGGCGACGACGATGGCGGGGGCCTGGCGGGGTCTGCGGTGACGACCGTTCCCGGAGCGCATGCGGAGTGCCTTCCGTGTGACTGGTGAGGTGACGGTGAACGTAGCGGCATTCGAACGTCAGTCACAAGTCGATGCAGCGGAGATCACGTAAAAGTCACAGTCTTGACGGAGAGTCAGCTCGCAAGAGGGGTGAAGTCCACCGGAAGTGTGCGCAATCCACGCATGATGAGCCCGCCGCGCCACCGCAGATCGGCCGGATCCCCGGCAAGTCGCAGGTCCGGCAGGCGAGTCAGCAGCGTGGCGAGCGCGATCTGGCCTTCGAGCCGGGCGAGCGGGGCGCCGATGCAGTAGTGGATGCCGTGGCCGTAGCCGAGGTGCTGGTTGTCGCGCCGGGAGAGGTCGAGCGTGTCCGGCTCCTCGAAGCGGGCCGGGTCGCGGTCGGCGGCGGCGAGCACGACGAGGACCGGGTCGCCGGCCGGGATCTCCTGACCGCCGATCGTCAGCGGCTCCATGGCGTACCGCCAGGTGGCCATCTCCACCGGCCCGTCGAAGCGCAGCAGCTCCTCGACACCGGTTTCGAGGAGGTCGCGCTCGCCGGCGGCGATCGAGGTCTGGAGCCGCTCGCGCTGGTCAGGGTTCCGCAGCAGCGCGTACACCCCGTTCCCGACCAGGTTGACAGTGGTCTCGAAGCCGGCGAAGAGAAGGATGAAGGCCATGGCGGCGGCCTCGTTCTCGGTGAGGTGCTCGCCGTGGTCGGAGGCCTTGATGAGCCCCGAGATCAGGTCGTCGCCGGGGTCGAGCCGCTTGCGGTGGATCAGCTCGGCGAGGTAGCCGCGCATCTTCTTGACCGACCGCGCCACGCCGCCGCGCGGCCCACCGCCGTGCCGGATCATCATCCCGGCCCAGTCCCGGAAGTCGTCCTGGTCCTCGCGGGGTACGCCGAGCAGGTCGCAGATGGCGTAGATGGGCAGGGGGAAGGCGAACTCGTGGATCAGGTCGGCCGTGCCCTTGGCGGCGAAGGAGTCGATCAGCTGATCCGTCAGCTCCTGCACCCGGGGCGCGAACTCGGCGACCCGGCGCGGGGTGAACGCCTTGGAGACGAGACGGCGCAGCCGGGTGTGGTCGGGTGGGTCGATGTTGAGGAGATGCGTCATCAGCTCGGCCTTGCGCTCCCCCGGGATCCCGGTCTTGCCCTTGGCGTGCGCGGGCTCGTCGTGGTGCGCCGGGTTCTTCGAGAGCCGCTGGTCGGCGAGGGCCTGCCGGGCGTCCGCGTACCGCGTCACGAGCCAGGCCTCGACCCCGCTGGGCAGCTTGGCCCGGTGCACGGGCGCGTGCTCGCGGAGCCAGGCGTAGGCGGGGTACGGATCGGTCGCGAACTCCCAGGTGAAGAGCTCGGGGGCGGGGGGTTCGGCGGGGTTCTCGGCGGGGGTGGTGCTCACCCTGAGACGGTACAAGGTAGGTGGACCACCGGCCTCCGGGCGGCCCGGTCCGCGAGATGTGATCGTCCTGTGAAGGCGGGTGGCCTAGATTCTCCCGCGTGGATGCCCAGTTGCTGAGAAGCACGTTCGCCGTCGTCGAGAGACGGGCCGAGCATGCCGTCGCGTTCTTCTACTCCCATCTGTTCTGGCACAACCCGGGCGTCCGAGAGCTCTTCCCCGAGGACCTGGGGGCCCAGCGCGACCGGCTGTTCGCGGCGCTCACCCATGTGGTGACCCAGCTGGAGGATCCGGGGCTTCCGGAGTACCTGGCCCATCTGGGGCGGGACCACCGCAAGTTCCTGGCCTCGCCGGCGCTCTACGCCGCCGTCGGCACGAGCCTGACCGCCGCCTTCGCGCACGCGGCGGGGGCGGCGTGGAGCGTGGAGGCGGAGAAGGCGTGGACGGAGGCGTACGGGTACGTCGCCGAGTTCATGCTCCGGGGCGCCGAGGAGGCGGCGGCGGACGGGGAGCCGGCCTGGTGGGACGCCGTCGTCGTCCGGCACGAGCGGCTCGGCGAGGACCTGGCGGTACTGACCCTGAAGCCGCGCAGCCCCTTCGCGTACCGGCCGGGGCAGTACGTGAGCGTCAGCTCGCTGCGGGTGCCGCGGGTGTGGCGGACGTACTCGCTGGCGAACGCGTTACGCACGGACGGGACGGTGGACCTGCACGTGAGCCGGATCCCGGGCGGGGCGATGAGTACGGCGCTGGTGGACGCGCTCCGGGTGGGCGAGCCGCTCCGGCTGAGCGCGCCGGGCGGCACGCTGACGTCGAGGACGGCGCCGGGGGATCCGCGCACGTACATCGCGGCGGGGACGGGCTGGGCGCCGGTGAAGGCGCTGCTGGAGGACGCGGGTTCGGATGCCGAGGCCCGCCTGTTCCTGGTGGCGAGGTCGAGGGAGTACCTGTACGGAAGGAAGGACGCGGAACGGCTCCGGGAGCGGATACCGGGCCTGAAGATCACGTACATCACGTCCGCGCCGGAACACCCGCGTGACCAGGCGACGGAACGTCTCTTGCGGGCACTGGCGTCATGCGGCAACTGGCCGCGGCACGACGTGTACGTGGCGGGTCCCCCGGAGCTCCTCACGGAGACCCTCCCGGCCCTGCACGACCTGGGTGCGTCCAGCATCCACCACGACCGCGTCCCCCCGACCCGCCCGGACCGCCCCCTGGGCCCCGGCGACTGGTTCCTGTCCCGCCCGTCTCCCCACTGGCACAACCCGGCAGCCCGATCCCCCCAGGAGCGGTGACCCCGGGTCAGGGTTGCTGGGACTCCGTCACGCGGATCGTGTCCCGGTACGTGCGGGCCGCCGCGCGGAGCGCCGCCTCCGGGTCGATGCCCTGGGACTCCGCCGTCGCCGCCAGCGCAAGGAGGTCGTAGCCGATGCCCTCGCCCTGAGGGAGGGGAACCGACAGGCCCGCCGTGCGGACGCGGCCCGCGAGCTTCGCGGCGAGGGCCAGGCCCGGCTGGCCGAGCGGCACGCCGTCGGTGACCGAGGCACGCTGCTTCTCGACCGCCTTGGTCCGGAGCCAGTGCTCCTTGACCTCCTCCGGCGTGGACGCCGACGCGTCGCCGAAGACATGCGGATGCCGGTGGATCAGCTTCTCCACGATCGTCCCCGCGACGTCGTCCACGGAGAACGGCGCCTCCTCGTCCTCCTCCGCGATCCGCGCGTGGAAGACGACCTGGAGCAGCACGTCGCCCAGCTCCTCGCGCAGCTCGTCCCGGTCGCCTTCCTCGATCGCCTCGACGAGTTCGTACGCCTCCTCGATGCCGTACTTCACAAGCCCCTTGTGCGTCTGCTGCGACGACCACGGGCACTCACGCCTGATCCGGTCCATGACCTGCACCAGGTCGAGGAGGCGGGCGCCGGGAAGGTCGTACGAGCCGGGCAGCAGCTCCAGGTCGGGCATCGTGACCCGGCCCGAGCCGGCAAGCCGGGCCAGCCCGTCCGTCAGCGCCTGGTCGCCCTCGCCGCCGGGCAGCACCACCACCGTCCGGCCCCCGGCGCACGCCTCGACCAACTCCTGAGCCGCCGGACGCGCGTGCTCCACGGCCACGCCCGCCTCGCGGAGGTACGGCAGCTGCGGGTGGTTCTCGTCGGCGCACAGCACCCGGTCGGCACCGCGCAACGCCTGCCACGCGGGCCAGGACAGCAGTCCGGGCGCCACGCGGTGGCTGGCGGTGAGGAGGACGATCCGACCAGGATCGGCGGCGGGCTCTACGGGTGATTCGGCGTTCACCCTCCCGACCCTACGTCCCGCTACGCCCCCGCCTCCACGGCCGTCGGCTCCTCGCTGATCTGCCGCACCCACGGCGCCGTGAACGTACCCAGCTGGATCTTCGCGTCGTCCCACGCCCCGAAGCGCGGGTTCACGTCGATCTTGAGGTCCTTGGAGGCCGCCGTGAAGACGTCCATGAGCTTCTTCTGGCCCTCGGGGGTGTTCGCGATGCCCAGCTTCGCGGCGATCTTGTTCATCAGGACCGTACGGCGGACGACCCCGTCGATCTGGTCGGGCGCGACGCCCTGCTGCTGGAGCAGCGTCGCCGCGAGCTGCTCCGCCCCGCCGCTCTGCTTGGTGAACTCGTCCCGCGTCGACTGGATCTCGCCGCGCGACGCCGTGATCCCGTTGTCCGCGGCGACCTTGTCCACCACCCGGTCGAAGATCATCACGTTCAGCTTCTCGCGGCTGAGGTTGCCCGTCGCCTGGATCAGCTGCGCGGCCTGCGGGGACGCCTCCTGCGCCGTCCGCACGTCCCGCACCTGCGCCTGGAGGCTGGACACCTCGATCCGTTCGCCGCCGACGACGGCCGCCGCCCCTGGGCGGGACTCACCGCCGCAGGCGGTGAGCAGCGGCGCCGCGGCGAGGAGCGCGGCGGAGACGGAGAGCGCGGTGCGGCGGTGCAAAGGAGCCTCCCGGCGTGGGTCATTCAACAGGTGCGGCGCGAAGCGCCTCGTTGAGGGGTGGTGGTCGGGTGACGGGCGGGGTGAACGACCTTGCGGTGATCGATGGTAGGCAGTCGTCGTGGCCGGGGCCACTACTTCGACGTGACTGTCTCGATCAACGACTCACGCGTTCGGGTGGTGGCGGTCCTCGGGTGCGGAACGTCCGTGTTCGTGTTCGTCGCCTTCACCAGGAAGTGCGGCCGCCGCTTCACCTCGTAGTAGATCCGGCCGACGTACTCGCCCACGAGCCCCAGCATCACCATCTGGACGCCGGCGAGCGCCGTGACGATGACGAGCAGCGTGACGTACCCGGGCGTGTCGACGCCGTTGACCAGCGCGTCTCCGACGATCCAGGCCGCGTACACGAGCGCGACGGAGACCAGGATCATGCCCAGATAGACGGCGGCGCGCAGCGGCTTGTTGTTGAAGGAGAGCAGCCCGTCGAGCCCGTAGTTGAGCAGCTTCCCGAAGGTCCATTTCGACCGGCCCTCCTCACGCACCGCGTTCTCGTACTCGAACGTCGTGGTGCGGAATCCGACCCAGGCGAAAAGGCCCTTGGAGAAACGGTTGTACTCGGTGAGTTCGAGGATCGCGTCGACGGTACGGCGCGAAAGCAGCCGGAAATCGCCGACGCCGTCCACCAGCTCGACGTCCACCAGGCGGTTGATCGCCCAGTAGTACGCGCGGGCGGTGAGGGTACGGGTGACCCGGTCGCCCTTGCGGGTACGGCGGGCGATGACCTGGTCGTACCCCTCGGCGTGCAGGGCCAGCATGCGGTGCACGAGCTCCGGCGGGTGCTGGAGGTCGGCGTCCATGATGACGACGGCGTCGCCCTCGGCGTGCTGGAGGCCGGCCAGCATGGCGGCCTCCTTGCCGAAGTTCCGGCTGAAGGAGACGTAACGGGCGCGAGGGTCGGAGTCGGCGATCGACTCCAGGAGAGGGAGGGTCCGGTCATGGCTTCCGTCGTCCACGTAGACCAGCTCGAATTCTCCGTCGAAACGGGCGAGTTCGGCGGTCACATGGTCGTGGAAGCGACCGATGATCTCCTCTTCGTTGAAACACGGAACCACGATCGAGAGCAGCACGCGGAACACGACAACTCACCCGAGTGGCCACGGCCGTTTCGAAACATGACGGATAGGCGACCATTGAGTGAACTGGCCCCGTTGGATCACACTTTCGTGTTCCGTACTGGCATATTCGCACCATCATGCCTGCTCAGACGACACCGGCCGCCGTGAGCCGCTCGACCGGTCCCGCACCGGGCCCGACCAGCCTCGGAAGCGACCCCGCCAGCGCGGAACCCCGCTCCCCCGGCCGCTTCATCGGTCGCCCCACCGCCCTCGCCACCGCCCTCGCCGGCTTCCTGACCGCGCTCGCGGTGTGCGTCGGGGACGCGGTCGCCCGTACGTTCCCCTTCGGCCCGGAACGCCGTGCGGTCAACGACCTGGCCAACCAGTTCGTCCCGTACCACGCCCGCCTCTGGGACCTGCTGCATGGACGCGGCGACGGCGGGCTGCTGCTCAACTGGCAGTCCGGCTGGGGCACCAGCTTCCTGCCGGACCTCGGGACGTACCTGGGGAGCCCGTTCGCGCTCCTGGTGGCGCTCTTCCCGCGCGACGACATCGAGTACGCGGTCTACACCGTCACGATCCTGAAGATGGCCGCCGCGGCGGCCGCCATGACGTTCACGCTGCTGCGGATGCGGCCAGGCGTGTGGTGGGCGGCGGCGGTGCTCGGCGCGTCGTACGCCCTGTGCGGCTGGTCGGTCATGGAGGCCACGTACAACCCGATGTGGCTCGACGGCCTGATCGCCTTCCCGCTGCTGTGCCTGGTCGGCGAGTGGGCCAGGGAGGGCCGCCGCCCGCTGCTCGGCACGCTGATCGTCACGCTGTGCTGGGTCGGCAACTTCTACACCGCGTACATGGCGACCATCGGCGCCGCGCTCGTACTCCTGCTCCGCCTCGTGATCGCGCACGAGCTGCGGATCCGGGTGATCGTCCGCGCGGTGGTGACCGTGCTGCTCGGCATCGGCCTGGCCGCGCCGGTCCTGGTCCCGGTCTTCCTCGGCTCCACGCACGCGTACCCGGGCTGGACCAACGAGTTCAAGCCGGCGGGCTGGACGGACTTCTTCGCGCGCTTCCTGCCCGCGACGTACAGCTTCACCACCCCCGCCGCGTTCCTCGGCACCGGAACCCTGCTGCTCGCGGGCGCCCTGCTCTTCCACCGCGCGGTGCCGCGGCGGGAGCGGCGGCTGTGGGCCGGGTTCGCGGTCGCGGTCGCGGTGTCGATGCAGTGGGGGCCGACCCACCTGGTGTGGCATGTCTTCGCCACCCCCAACGGCAGCCCGTACCGGCAGACGTTCGTGCTGTCAGGGGTCCTGGTCATCGCGGCCTGGATCGTCCTCTCCTACGGCTGGCCAGGGCGCCGCGCGCTGCTCGGCGGCGTGGGTGCGGTGGCCGTGGTCGCGGTGGGCGCGGTCGCCAGTCCCCATGTGACCGGCTGGACGTACCCGCTGTTCGCGCTCGGTCTCGCGGCGGCCTGCGGCGCGCTGTGGCTGGCCAAGCGCGGGAAGCTCCCGGTGGTGGCGGCGCTGCTCCTGTCGGGGGCGCTCGTCGGGCAGGCAGCGGCGACGACGGCGTACGCGGACCGGGAGCGGCTCGGCAGGCTCGACGACTACCCGGCCTGGGGCGCGGAGCAGGACAGGCGGACGGCGGCGCTCGGCGCGGCCGACGGCTGGCCCGCGTACCGCACCGACTCCGGCCGCGAGCAGATCACCGGCAACGAGCCGATGCTCTTCGGCGGCCAGGGCGCCGCGTACTACAGCAGCCACACGCCGTCGGTCCTGACGGAGACCCTGGCCTCGCTCGGCGGCGGCTGGACCTCGCGCGGGCGCAACCTGCAGAGCCTGGACAACCCGGTGACGGACGCGCTGTTCAGCGTGGGGGCGCGGTGGCGGGGGGATCGGGTGGTCCGTACGGACGCGGATTCGATCCTCCCGCTGGTGACGGTACGTCCGGAGGACGCACCGCAGCCTCGTTACGGCGCCTCCCCGTACCGCAACCAGGAGATGCTGCTGGGCGCGAAGGTGTACACGCTCCCGGGGCGGCGGGAGGCCTGCCCGGTCGGCAGCGAGGTGTTCCTCTGGGCTCCGGACTTCCGGGGGACGGCGCGGCTCGGCAAGGGCGGCAAGCCGGTCAAGATGACGGGCGAGATGCCGAAGCGGCGGGCGGCGCTGACGTCGATGGGCGTCCAGAAGAAGCCGGGCACACTGGTGACACTGAAGGGCCAGCGCGCCAAGGACCACGAGATCGGCTGCCTGGACGGGGCCCGCCTGGCGGCGGCGGTCGAGGCCCTCAGGTCCACGGCCCCGGTGTCTACGGACATCACGGACACCGGCATCCGCGCGGAACTCCGCCCGGGCACGAAGGGCACGGTCGTGCTGGCGGCCCCGAGGATCGCGGGCTGGACCTGCGAGGGCGTCCCGGCGGAGAAGTACGGCGGACTGGTGGCGGTGTCGGCCGACGACCGGACCTCGGTGACCTGCACCTTCCGCCCACCGGGCCTGAAGGCGGGCCTGGGCGCGGGCGGGCTTGCGGGGGCGCTGTTGGTGGCCTGGCTGCTGTGGCTGGCGCGTCGGGCCCGCGGCGACCGGTCGTCGGAGTTGGGCGCGTAACCCCCACCCCGTTGTGGGCAGCCGTTCCGCTGGGGCGGCGCCCACCCGCCCCGTTCCCCTACGCCCACCCCGGGGAACCTGAACGCGCAACGGCCCCGGGGTACGGGCCAGGCCCTTGTGCGGAACGCGCCCGCATGGGCGCCGCGGTCTGCCGCTCGTAACGAGCCCCGGCACGGACGGCGGGGGGTACGGATCGTGGTCACGCAGCCCAGCATGAGCCCTCGTCGCCCAGGGTGGGAACATCGTTGGCCATGGGACGTCTTTGGGACAAGGTCACCGGCACCACGCACCCGGACAGCGGTGTCGCACCACTGCCCGCGGCCGACGTACGCGCCGCGCTGCTCGCGATCAACGGCCCGGACGTACCGTTCCACATCCGCAACGCCCTCCCCGCCGAGAAGGCCGACCTGGTCGCGGAATGGCGGGTACCGGAACTGAAGTTGACCCTCAAGACCCGGATGCTCCTGGTCCCGGAGAACCGCGAGGTACGCACCCTCGACGAACGCTGGGAGGGCTCGACGCGCGAGTCCCCCGGCAAGGAGTACGGCCGCGGGCGGAGCACACAGGTCGTCCGGAAGTGGAGCTACGAACAGGGCCCCGACGGCAGTCGCCAGAAGGTCGAGACCTTCCGCTTCGACTCCCGCGACATGCGGAACCCGCTGGTGGCGGCGGTCCTTGAAGGCGGATGGACCTGGCGCGGCGTGCTGTTCAAGTGGTGACGTCGTGGTCCTGCCACAGGTGGCGACGGAGGAGTACGTTCGCGTCCGTCTCGGCGCTGCCGTCGTAGGCGACCCGCGCCGCACGCCGCTGCCCGTCGAGGGCGGCGCAGGCCTCGCATCCGGGTACGGGCGCGGGCGGCCGGCTCAGGTCGGCAGTACGCGTACGGGCCCGGGCATTGGCCGCCCTCACCCCCGCGCTCAGCCGTTCCTCCGGGGTCGCCGGCCGGAGGGAGCGCGGATCGGCCTGCCACTCACGGCCGCCGCCGACGGGACGCAGCATGGCGTACGGGCCGACGCTCCCGCGAAACTCCCCTACCACGCACGCCACTTGGTCGAACATGAAAGCCCCGCACTCCATAGATTCCCGCTCTCCTCGTGAATTACCCTCTGTGATCCGGGCACTACGAGAATGAACCCGAATTCAGGAACGAAGAGCGCTGCAGGGCGGTACTTCCCCACGTCGCGCGGGTAGTTCCACATCTTCCACAAGGGAGTGCGCGCGATGCCGGCGAGACGGGTGGTGACGGGCCGCAGCCAGGAACCGAGGAAGCGGTTCGCGGAGGAGCTGCGCAAGTTGAGGACGGAGCGCGGCGAGAGCCTGCGGCGGCTGGGCGAGGTCGTGGGCTGGGACTGGTCCCTGTTCTCCAAGATGGAGAAGGGCGAGACGCTGGGCGGCCCGGAGGTGGTCCAGGCGCTGGACACGTATTACGGGACGCCGAGGTTGCTGCTGGCCCTGTGGGAGCTGGCGGTCGGGGACCCGACGCAGTTCAAGGAGCAGTACCGCCGGTACATGACCCTGGAGGCGGAGGCGATCAGCCTGTGGCACTACGCGCCCCACGTGATGCCAGGTCTGCTCCAGACGGAGGCGTACGCACGCACCCTGATGGGGTGGGGCGGCGGCTTTGAGGGCGACGAGCTGACCCGGCAGGTCGAGGCGCGCTTGGGGCGACGGGCACTACTCGAAGGGGCCAACGCTCCCACGTTCCGCACGATTCTCCCGGAGACGGTGCTACGCACGCCGCTGCCCGTTCGGGCGGAGTGGCAGGAACAGTTGGAGTACCTCGTCATGGTGGGAGACCGCCGGAATGTCACCATCCAGGTGGTTCTGCATTCCGCCGGACTGTACGACCTCGCGAACACGGACGTGACGTTCCTGAAGCCGACGGACGGCCGGACGGTGGCTTGGGTGGAGACCTCGTACTCCGGCGAAGTCGTCGAGGAAACAGGCGCCGTCGACAGACTCCAGCACCGATACGATCTCGTCCGGGATCTGGCCCTTTCCCCCGGCCGACTCACGGAAGTTCATCACGCGGACGTTGGAGGAAGCATCGTGCGAGCCGTCGATCTGAGCTCCGTCATATGGCGCAAGAGCTCCTACAGCAACGCGGACGGCGGCAACTGCCTCGAAGTGTCGGACGACCTCCTCGCGGACGCCTCTTGGCGCAAGAGCTCCTACAGCAACCCGGACGGCGGCGAGTGCCTCGAAGTCGCCCACGGCCTCCCCCTCGTCCCCGTCCGCGACAGCAAGAACCCCACCGGCCCCGCCCTCCTCTTCGGCGCGCCCGCCTGGGCCGCGTTCGTCGCGGGCGTCAGGAACGGCACCCGCGTGGCCTGACCTGCCCAGACTGCGTGATCGCTCACGCCGCCCGCGCGTTCGCCGACGATCCGCAGTCGCGGCAGCGGCCCGGTTCCGGGGCTCGGAAGGCGCGGTCGCAGTCTTCGCAGGTCTGCAGGGGGTCCGCGCGCGGGGGCGCCGGCGGTAGTGGGGGTGGGAGCATCGTCGTCAGGCGGTGGGCCAGTAGGCCTGCCGGGTACTTCAGGTGGTCCGGGAGGCACGCCATGAGCGTGCGGCGGATCGCGTCCGGGTGGGCGCCCCGGGCGAACCAGTCGTCCACACCGGGGGCCAGGCGCTGGACGTCCCGTACCGACAGCAGCAGGCGGGGTGGTCAACCGTTCACCCCTTAAGTCGATTGAGTGAGTGCAAGCGTGATTGAGTGAGTGTTAGGATCTTGGGGTGAATCTGACGGAGTGGGCGAAAGCACAGGGCATCCACCCCCAGACCGCTTACAAGTGGTTCCGGGAGGGGACGTTGCCGGTCCCGGCACAGCGTGTCGGGCCGCGCACGATCCTGGTGAACATTGATGCCAATACTGCTCCGGAAGACCTCGGCGGCCTGGGTCTGTACGCCCGCGTCTCTGCCCACGATCAGAAGTCCGACCTGGAACGGCAAGTTGCCCGCCTGACCCGGTGGGCTGCCGGCTCCGGTCAGCGCGTGGTACGCGTGGAGTCGGAGGTCGGCTCCGGTATGAACGGAGCCCGCTCCAAAGCGAAGCGGCTTCTCGCCGACCCGAACGTGACCACCGTGGTGGTGGAGCACAAGGACCGGCTCGGCCGGATGAATACCGAGCTGGTCGAAGCTGCGCTGTCCGCGCACGGGCGCCGCCTGGTTGTGCTCGATGACGGTGAGGTCGAAGACGACCTGGTGCGGGACATGGTGGAGGTGCTGACGTCGTTCTGTGCCCGCCTGTACGGCCGCGGCTCGGCGAAGAACCGTGCCCGCAAGGCCCTTGAAGCGGCCGAGCATGGCTGAAGCGAAGAAGAAGCAGCTCAGGTCGATCGATGCGCCGTTCGTCGCGCTCGGCCCGTCCGGGGTTGCGATCCGCACCCGCCTCAAGGGCCTCACTGGGCAGGATGAGGAGGTGTTGCGCCTCGTCGGCGCGCACCTCGGGTCGCTGGCCTCGAAGGATCTCAAACGGCGCTGCGCAGACGGCGCGGAGCACTCCACTGATACGTGGGCGGAGCGCAAGCGCGCCCTGACCGAGGAGTCGTCCTCCCGCTGGGCCGGGAGTATCACGAAGACCAGCCACGATCAGTGGGCGCTGTCGCGGCGTGCCCAGCTCGCACACATCCAAGAGCTTGAGGCCGGTGTCAGGACGATCGCTCACCGGTTGTCCCGACCGGTCGGCTCCAAGGGCACCAAGCGGGATCCGGGCGGTTACCGCACTCGGCAGGAGTGGTTCGCCAAGACCCGGCGCCTGCACCTGCTCGAAGACCGCCTGACCGCCGAGCGGACCGATCGTGAGGCGGGCCGGGTACGGGTTGTGCGGGGCGGGAAGAAGCTGGTCCGTAACCGTCACAACCTGAAGGCGGCGCAGCTCACCGAGGCCGAGTGGCGTGAGCGGTGGGAAACCGAGCGGTGGTTCCTCACCGCTGACGGCGAGTCGGGCAAGCGGTTCGGGAACGAGACGATCCGCGTCGTCCCCGACGGTGAGATCAGCATCAAGCTGCCCGCTCCGCTCGCCCGCTTGGCGAACGCTCCCCATGGCCGGTACGTCCTCGCCGGCGCCCTGGTGTTCCACCACCGCGGCGAGGAGTGGGCCGACCGCGTCACCGCGAACCGCGCGGTGACCTACCGTATCCACTACGACACGGTGCGCGGGCGCTGGTACCTGACCGCGTCGTGGACGATCCCCCCGGCTCTGACCGTTCCCCTTGCCCAGGCCCGTGCCGGCGGGCTGATCGGCGTGGACACCAACGCCGACCACCTCGCCGCATGGCGCCTCGACCAGCACGGCAACCCGGCCGGTGAGCCGCGCCGGTTCTCCTACGACCTGTCCGGCACCGCCGACCACCGCGACGCCCAGGTGCGGCACGCGCTCAGCCGACTCCTGCACTGGGCTGCCCGGCACGGGCTGAGCATCGCGGTCGAAGACCTCGACTTCACCGCGGAGAAGACACGGGAGAAGCACGGCCGGCGCAAGCAGTTCCGCAAGCTCATCAGCGGCATGCCCGTGGCCAAGCTCCGCGCCCGGCTCGTCAGCATGGCCACCGAGCTCGGCATCACCGTGGTCGCCGTGGACCCTGCCTACACCAGCATGTGGGGAGCCGAGCACTGGCACAAGCCCCTCACCAGCAAGAACCGCAAGACCACTCGCCACGACTCCGCAGCCGTGGCGATCGGACGACGCGCCCTCGGGCACCGTATCCGGCGACGGACGGCACCGCCCCACGATGACCAGAGTGATCGTCGTGGGCATCGGACCCCCCAGGCCGGACGCGGCACCCGAGGGCGTGAGGAAACCCGCCCCCGCATCCCCGGACCACGGACACGATCCGTGCCACCGGACGCGGAGCGAACGCGGGCGACCAGGACACCCAAAACCGTTCGGGATGTCCGCAGTGCACAGGCATGGGTCCAAGACTCACTCCTGCTCACTGATTAGGAACGGTTCGTGGGCCCTCAGGCCAGGTCCGTTGCTGGACCCTCGGGCAGGCTGGGCTTCGGGGGGCGGCTCCGGGTCCGGCTCGGGGGCGAGCCCTCCCGGTCCGGCTCGGGCACAGGGCCCTCCGGGTCAGAGTGCCCGTCCGGCTTCGTCGCCCCCGGGCGGTTGTACGAGACCGTGCGTGTCGCCATGCGGCCGCCCGCCAGGCGCTCAAGGGTCCTGGCCAGATAGCCGTGTGTCTCCAACTCCCGCAGCCCCGCGGCGATGCGGATCTCGCCCTCCGGGAAGCGCTCGGCCAGCGCCCTGATCGAGATGTCGGCGCCGTCGGGGAGCGACTGGATGTGGGTGGACAGGCCGATCGCGAGCAGCGAGAGTTCCTGGTGCTGGGCCAGGTGGTTGCCGATCACCGTGAAGCGCCTGGTGTGCTTCACCTTGACGTGGATGACGCCCCCGCGACGAGCGGGCGCGCTAAAGTGCTGGGTATCCGTCGGGAAAGGGTTCACTTCCTCGTTGGTCAGGCCCTCGATCGGGATTGCGAGTCCCGGCCGGGGGCCGAACTGTTTTCAGTTGGGTCGCCGTGAGCATATGCCAGGCAACCGGACCCAAACCCAGCCCAGTTGGCACAGTTCGCTCGTGTGGGTGACGGATGCCCGCCCGTGCGTTCCGGGGAGGCTGGAGGGGTGGGAGGGTTCTTTCCCGCAGTTCTTTGTCATTGATCTCGCACCTCACCGGATCGCGTCCCACCGCGAGCCGGGTCGTCACTGGCCACGGGTCCCCCGCAATCAGCAAACCGGAATAGTGCGTTCAGCGAGTCCCCAATGGAGAGATTACCGAGAGGGGTACGCGGGCATCAACACCTCTTCCGCCCGAGTTGTCACCTCAGATGAACCTCAGATTTCTGGAACTCTCTCGCGAATACCACCGCCCGCCGCTAGGTTTCTCCCGAGTAACGCCTTGACCAAGAACGTTACTTGACCACGAGGGGGAAGAAATGCAGTTCAAGAGGACAGCGGTTGTGACCGTCGGCGGACTGGCCGCGATGATGCTGTCAATGGGGACGGCCAGCGCGGCACCGGTTGATCCGATCGATCCGCAGCCGGAGGCCGAGTATTGCCAGCCCGGAAACAGGGTGGCCATTCCGACCAACACCGCGAACACCCTGGACGTGAAGTACCGGACGTCGGTCACCAACGGCACTTCGAGCACCCAGAACTTCAAGTTCACGTCGAAGAAAGGGGGAACGACGACCTTCGGCGTCTCCATCACCGTGTCGGCCGAGCTGAAGGCGGGCATATTCTCCAAGATCGGGGCGGAGGTCAACGGCAGTGTCGAGAAGTCGATGACCGCCGAGATCGGCGAAGAGGTCTCCGGTACGGTGAAGCCGCACTCCACACTCAAGGGCGACTTCGGCAACTGGAGGGAGAACGTGTCCGGGTGGACTGCCTACCAGTACAGCAACTGCTCGTACGGAACCAAGACCTACTTCAACGCCTGGGCGCCGTACCGGACCAACTGGAAGGTCTACTACTAAAGGCGGGCCGGTAGCGTCACGATTGCCCACTGGGGCGGGAACGATCGGCGATGGGGAGAAGAATGAGTTCGAGAGCACTGATGGCTGCTGGCGCTGTGCTGCTTGCGCTGGCCACGGGGTGTACTGAATCATCCGGATCCGGTGGGGAGCAGAACACTTCAGGCGTTGCCGGCACCCCCACTTCCTCCCGGACTCAGAATCCGGACCCGGCACTGAAACTGGAACAGATAAAGGGAAAGAAGCTCCTCATCGGGGAAATGTACGGCGAGGCGGGAATGGATCTTCCTGACTTCACACCGCCGCAGGCGTCGTACACGGTGCACTTCGTCTGCAAGGGCACGGGGGACATTTCCCTGGAGGTCAGTGGGGAGCCCTGGATCAGCCATCCCTGTGACGGTGTGGAGAACGCTGCTGAGCGCATCACTCAGAAGGAGTCTCAGGCGGTGTCCGTCAAGTTGTCCGGTGCGGCCTCCTGGAGGGTGGCGGTCGCCGACGGCCCCCTGTAGGGGAACGCCGTGGACGCACCTCCTGGCCGGTAGCTGTCGCGCTCGGTGAGAGAACAGGGGGCTACCGGTTGCGGCCAGGCGAGGGAGGACCAGGCGATGCCTGGTCCTCCCTCGCCACTGACAAAAAAGTCAGTTCTTGTCGGCGGATGACGGGACGCCCAGCATGGGTTCCACAACCCACCCGCCAACCCTCAGGAGCTTCCCCATGCCCGCGCACTCCCGGCCCCCCGTCACCGTCGTCGGACTCGGCTCCATGGGGCGGGCGCTCGCCGAGGCGTTCCTCGACGCCGGACACCCGACCACCGTCTGGAACCGCACTCCCGCCAAGGCCGCAACCCTCGTCGCCCAGGGGGCTGTTCACGCTCCGAGCATCCAGGACGCCGTTGCCGCGAGTCCGTTGGCCGTTCTCTGTCTGACCACGTACGACGACACCATCTCCGTCCTTGAAACGGCCGTCCCGTCCCTCCCCGCGCGCGCCCTCGTCACCCTCAACAGCGGGTCGCCCGCCGGGGCCCGGCGGATGCACGCGTGGGCGCTCGAACACGGCGCGCGTCACCTCGCCGGGGCCGTCAAGGACGTGCCGTCCGCCGTGGGTGGCGAGACGACTCTCTTTTACTACGGCGGCGACGGCCGTCGGCAGCACGCTGCTGCCCGCGCTCGTCGGGTTCTTCCAGGGCGCGGCGGCGCTCCAGGCGCGGGGGCTGGACGCCGCGTCCATGGTGCGGTTCAGCGTCAAGTGGTTCGAGATGATCAGCTCGGTGCTGCCCGTCTTCGGCGACGAGATCGACCGCCACGACTACAGCGAGGCCGCCTCCTCCGTGAACCTGTTCCTCGCCGGGGCCGCAGGCGACGAGGAGTTCGGCCGGGAAGCCGGTCTCGACGTGGCCTGACACAAGCCCTTCCGCGAGCTGCTCCAGCGTGCCGTCGAAGCCGGGCACGGGGCGCACAACATCTCCGCGCCGGCCGAGGTGCTCAGGAAGCCGGGGCAGGCCGGCTAGTGTCTCGTGATTCCGTCAGCGTTACTTGATCTTGTGTGGCAGGGTCTCTTGGTATGGAGCTCTCCGTGGAACA
>NZ_JAUPWM010000342.1:0-290 GCF_032436795.1 Streptomyces sp. P9(2023) | reverse complement strand
GCCATTTGGCCCTGAAATCTCCTGCTTGTCGGCCAAGCCAAGATCGCGGCTGATAATGTTGGCGTTTAGCAATCCGGCTGCTGCGGCAACAAACTTTTGATCACGAATAACCTGTTCGGCCCAAGACATGACGGCGGACAAATCTTGTCGTGTAGCGCGCCATTCACGCCACGTGTCGCCGGTTACGTCTATGAACAAGCATAGCCCATTCAGCGTGAAGGCCCGGACCTTCTTCAAGTCCGTGTGGATAATGTCGCCCTCATATGAGAACGCCTTATCTTCATTCAGCG
>NZ_JAUPWM010000341.1:0-290 GCF_032436795.1 Streptomyces sp. P9(2023) | reverse complement strand
GCCTCTCAATATGCAGACGTCGTCAATCAACTTAAACTGCGGGATAAAGCCCCCGCTCAAGCACTTTGGCAACAGATACTGAAGGACGTGACACCAACGATTGCCTTCGAAGATATCCCCGTTGAGGATAGTGTAAAAGAGGGTGAGTTGATCATTTGCGCAGAGCAAACCCAGCAATTAACCCAATGCTTAAGTCGTTATGGTTTGACGATCAATTCATTGGTACAAGGGATTTGGTCATGTATTTTGGGGAGCATGACAGGTCGAGAAGATATCGTATTTGGTACGCC
>NZ_JAUPWM010000340.1:0-290 GCF_032436795.1 Streptomyces sp. P9(2023) | reverse complement strand
GCCCGGCTGAGAATCTGCCGCAACTGGTCCTGAGGCGGAAAGCCGGAACTTTTCCCGCAAGGCGCGCGTTTTCAATGCAACTGAAACGAATACGCAAGGTGAAACAGATGTCCGGTAACCGCACCCTCGCTTTGGCCGCAATGGCCGCGATTGGCGGACTGGTGATTCCCGCCTCGATTGCCTTTTCCGCTATTGATTTCCGCGCCGACGAGCGCGCTGGCGCCCCGATGCCCCGCGTCTGGGCGGCCATGGCGGGTGCCGATACGCCCTCGGTGATCTCGATGGTCGCC
>NZ_JAUPWM010000339.1:0-290 GCF_032436795.1 Streptomyces sp. P9(2023) | reverse complement strand
CGACTTCGTGTAATGCGCGGCGCCCAGTAGGATGTCGTCAACGTCGCGGGCGGGGTCCAGAAAGCCGTAGACATAGGTCCATTTTCCCGGCCCCGACAGCGCGACGGCACAGCCCGTATCACAGGCCGAAAGGCATTCGACGCCGACCACGCGCAGCCCCTTGGCGACCGGCCCGTCGGCCAGCGCGCGGTGCAGCCGGGCGCCGGGCGGGTCTTCCGCCGGGCCGCGCCCCATGCGGCAAGTTGTGCAGACGTAAAGTGTGGCGGTGGTCATCGGCATCCGTTCGTGAC
>NZ_JAUPWM010000338.1:0-290 GCF_032436795.1 Streptomyces sp. P9(2023) | reverse complement strand
GAAATGCCGCCGCTGAAGATGGCCTTTGAGGATGGGTCCATCGCCATCCCAAAAGATGCCGACCATCTGTCGGACCTGCGCGTGGTGCGGCTGCAACGCGGCACCCCGCGCGTGCCTGCCCTGCGCACCGGCGAAAAGGGCAAGCGGCGACATGGCGACTATGCCGTCTCTCTGGCGCTGGCCTATTTTGCCAGCCGGGGAAAGCTCAGCGAATATGACTATCGCGCTGTGGGCGGACGCGATGGGGACCGTGAAGAAAACTGGCTTGGACAGCCGGTCGGGGGCGAAGA
>NZ_JAUPWM010000337.1:0-292 GCF_032436795.1 Streptomyces sp. P9(2023) | reverse complement strand
CCTGACCCTGCTTGACCTTAAGGATGTGGGAACCGAAAGCCTGTCCATGTCCAATATCGCCGCGCGGCAGGAGTTGCGCGATCTGATGGCAACGCTGAACCTGCCCGGAGTGAAGATCGACTTTTGACCGCGGCAAGCGGAAGCGTTGCCACGGTTTTCAGGTCGGCAAGCACGTCGCGCGGACTGGCGCGTGCGTTTCGGAAGCAGGACAGCCGGCTTAGCCCACAGCAGACAAAGCCGCAGATCAGCCCCGCGAAAAGCGTATCGGACAGGAAATGCCCGCCAAAGGCGA